>JACCZV010000120.1 GCA_013695775.1 Chitinophagales bacterium
AGAAGCACTGGAAGGAAATTTTGAGGCTCTGAGTTCTTATTTGGTTTCTGCTTTCAGGGTAGTTGAAGCATAAGAATGAAATTCGTGATTCTTACTACTTAGTGCGCTGAGTCGTTCGAAACTTAATTTAGATAAGCGCCATGCACTATTATCAAGAATGAATGAGAAAGTAGAGCAGATCTTAGCACTCGTGGGCATAAAACACTTTTATGTTTGTCCAGATGGGATATACAATAAAGTTAATCTGGATGCACTATATGATGTTTCCGACAGCTCTTACCTTGGTGATTAATATGACATCCACGTGGTGACTAACATACGTGAAATAAACTAAGATCAAACAAGGTGAAGTAAAAAAGAAGATGCAGGGTTCCGAAAATGCAGTTGTAATCGGCAATCCACAGTTCAAGAATCTGACTTAGACATGTCTCAGTATAGAAAAGAGAGCTGAAGAAAAGGAGAAACCGAACCCATGAAAGTGACATAATTCAAATATATGGAGATTCACTTACGAATCAAAATACAAAGAGGATAGATATTAGAAACGTCAAATTTGTATCCTAATAAAAAAAAGGATGCAGATTTCTCATATAGTTTTAATTAATTACTTGAAAAATTTCGCCGCAACTATAAAAAAATTAAAATTATTTTCTTTCTCTCCAAAATAGATTGTTTCCCATATGTTTCCCACCAAAGAAAAATGCCTCGCAACCAATTGATTTACAAGACATTATGTTACATATCTGTGATCCCGCAGGGACTCGAACCCTGGACCCCAACATTAAAAGTGTTATGCTCTACCAACTGAGCTACGAGATCATTTCAAAATAATTGGGAGTGCAAAGATAGATGGCTGCACAAGAATTGCAAACAACTGAAAGAATATTCCATTCAACGAAATAATTTACCCTTCAGAAATTTTCTACTCAGGATTTCAAGGATGGAAAAATGCTGCAGGATCATAAGCCGGATTCTGTAAACCGAAATTCTCCTTTCGAAGAATCCCAGGCTTCACATTCATTTATCTGGTCATGATGTCGCCATCATGATCAAGCGGTCTACCCACCTCGGGTCATGAACAGTTCATGAGTAAGACGAGCAGCCCTACTGGTTGCTGAACCAGCAACCTGACCGAAGTATATTTGACCTTACAGCCCGCAAGGTATACCCCTCCGGTTCATCGCTGAATCAGAGCGTGAGCTCTTACCTCACGTTTTCACCCTTACTCCAAATTAATGGAGCGGTAATTTTCTGTGGCACTCTCTTCCAGATAGCAATCTGAACCACCCGTTAGGTGGTGCGGTGCTCTTGGCTGTCCGGACTTTCCTCAATCTCACTCAAATATGAGACAGCGAACGTGTCACCTGCAGCATAATTTCAAAGAACAAATAGACGACTAATCCTCACAAAGGCAATGAATTCTAAAGTCAAAGATACTGTCTGTAATTCACTTTCATTTTAGACTCTCATCATCAGGCGCGTTAGACAAAACATTAATAAATGAAGGCAATAAGCCATTTCTTAGGTTTCTAAATGAAGAATATTTTTTAGATACAATGGCATTACTTTCCGGTAATTTTGCCCGCTCATGGAAAAAATCCTGATCATTGATTTCGGCTCACAATACACACAACTTATTGCACGCCGTGTTCGGGAGCTGAATATCTACTGTGAGGTTCATCCATGCAACCATTATCCAAATCCTGATACCTCTGTAAAGGGTGTTATTCTCTCCGGCAGCCCTTTTTCTGTTCATGATACAGCATTTCCTGACATTGACCTCAGTGCGCTTATTGGTGAAGTACCGATAATGGGAGTATGCTATGGAGCACAGTTGATCGCGAAAAAACTCGGAGGCCATGTAATGCGTTCGCAGAAAAGGGAATATGGGCGTGCCATCATCCATAAAGTTGCGAGTGAGGACATGTTGCTTCATGATGTTCAGGAAGGTTCACAAGTCTGGATGTCGCATGGAGATACTATTACAGAGCTTCCTTCAGGATTTGAACTTATTGCCAATTCTTCCAACATAGAAATAGCAGCTTTCAAAAGCACTGACCTGTCTGGCATGCCGGTGTACGGACTTCAATTTCACCCGGAAGTCATGCATACTGCAGATGGCATGAAGATGCTTCGAAGCTTTTGTGTATTGATATGCGACTGCCCTCAGGAATGGACCGCAACATCATTCATAGAACACGCTATTGAAGAGATAAAAAAACAAACAGGCAATGATCCTGTTCTTCTTGCGCTTTCAGGAGGAGTAGATTCAACAGTAACAGCGGCTCTGTTGCACCGTGCAATTGGTAAAAAGCTTTTTTGCTTCTTTGTAAATAATGGCCTCCTGAGAAAGGATGAGTTTGATGGTGTGCTGAAAACATATGAGCAGATGGGGCTGAATATTGATGGAATAGATGCGAGTGATCGTTTCCTGAATGCCCTGGAGGGGATCAGCGATCCGGAAACTAAACGCAAGATAATAGGCGAACATTTTATAAGAGTTTTTGAAGAAGAGGCTCATAAGCTGAATAAGGTGAAATGGCTGGCGCAGGGAACCATCTACCCGGATGTGATCGAGTCCATTACTGTGCATGGCCCTTCACAAACAATCAAAAGTCATCACAACGTAGGTGGATTGCCGGAGAAAATGCATCTTAAGGTAATAGAGCCATTACGCCTTTTGTTTAAGGATGAAGTCAGGAGAGTTGGAAAAGAATTGGGAATCCCTAATGAAATATTAAACCGGCATCCTTTTCCCGGCCCCGGTCTGGCAATAAGAATATTAGGACCGATTACAAGAGAAAAGATTCAGTTGCTTCAGCAGGCCGACGATATATTCATATCTTCTTTAAAAAAGCATGACCTCTATGATAAAGTCTGGCAGGCAGGCGCTATATTGCTGCCAGTACAGTCAGTGGGGGTTATGGGTGATGAACGGACATACGAAAACGTCATCTGTTTACGTGCTGTTGAATCTACCGATGGCATGACAGCAGATTGGAGCCATCTCCCCTACTCTTTTCTCGCTTCAGTTTCTAATGAGATCATCAACAACTTAAAAGGAATAAACCGTGTTGTCTACGACATCAGCTCAAAGCCACCTTCAACTATTGAATGGGAATAGTCTGTGGATCATATGCTGCTATCTCCTTTTCAGTGGCTGCTCCGCTACCAAAAATTTGCCCTCACATCCAGTTCCCGGCACGCAGACCAACCCAAAGGAACATCCGAAAGCGGATGACAAAGAACCATCAGATGCACCCTCTGATGTCTCCTTTAAGAAAGACGAGTATACCATTGCACTATTACTTCCCTTCGAAAGCAATAAAGTATATATATCAGATTTAGCTAAAGAAACTTCATACTATTTCCCGCAGGAAACACAATTAGCAGTTGAATATTATCAAGGTGCGATGATGGCACTTGATTCTTTGCAGAAGATGGGCCTTAAAAGCAAAGTATTCGTCTATGACGTAGGACTTGATACAATTGCGTTCAAGAACGTGCTCAGAAAACCGGAGATGAAAAATACAGACCTGCTGATTGGGCCCGTAAGTAACCGCAGTTTGAAGATTGCTTCGCAGTTTTCCCTGAAAAATAAAGTCACACTGGTC
>JACCZV010000131.1 GCA_013695775.1 Chitinophagales bacterium
CAGCAAAAAGAATTGCAGGTATTAAGAATGCCCCAATGGAAGACATAAATTGGAGAAACTTAAGCGCATTTACCTGATTTTTATTCAAAGCAACTGCGTCAGGGTTGATTATTGCATTCTGGGTTACCAGATCAATTGTAGTGATACCAAATAATGGTTTTACAAGGTACATTCCCAGCAGGGTAAACAGCGATAGAAAGGTGATGCTTATTACTGTCAGATATAGCAGTTGAATGAGCGGATGCATGCCATCCATAAGAAAACGTCCGCGGGTCATGCGGGCAAAAGTCGTAATTTTGATGAGAATAATGAGTTCATCTTCCTCTAATATTTCTCCACTCATCTGCACCTTCTCCTGAACAGTTAATGGTAAAAATTGGAACAATTGAATTGGGTGACTTCCCCTTGCTCCTCGCACCGATGGAAGATGTCAGTGATCCGCCGTTTAGGGCAGTATGTAAATTAAATGGTGCCGACCTTATGTACACCGAATTCATATCTTCGGAAGGACTGATACGTAACGCTCGCAAAAGCGTGCAGAAGCTCGACATTTATGAAGAGGAGCGCCCCATAGGCATTCAATTTTTCGGTGGTGAAATTGATACCATGGTAAACTGTGTAGATATCATAGAAAAAGCTGGCCCTGACCTGATTGATATAAATTTCGGATGCCCTGTGAAAGGTGTAGCATGCCGTGGTGCCGGGCCCGGTATTTTGAAAGATGTGCCGAAGATGGTGAAGATGACCTCGGAGATTGTGAAGCGAGCGACATTGCCGGTAACTGTAAAGACGAGGTTGGGCTGGGATGAAGACTCTGTAAACATCCTTGAGGTAGCTGAAAGGTTGCAGGACATTGGAATTGCAGCATTGAGCATTCATGGTCGCACCCGCACACAGATGTATAAAGGCAATGCCCGCTGGGAGCCGATTGAGGCAGTAAAAAATAATCCGCGAATGCGGATACCTATCTTTTTGAATGGAGACATCACTTCACCTGAAAAAGTAAAATGGATTTACGAAAACTATGGGGTTGATGGAGTAATGATTGGTCGGGCCGCCATCGGAAACCCATGGTTTTTTAATGAGGTGAAGCATTTTCTGAAAACAGATGAACATCTTTCGCCGCCAACAATAGAAGAACGCCTTCATGTTTCACGTACCCATTTAAACAAATCAATTAAATGGAAAGAAGGACGCCTTGGCATTCTTGAAATGCGCAAACATTATTCGAGTTATTTCAAGGGTTTACCTAACGTGAAAGTATTCCGTGACCGGCTTGTGCGTATAGAGACGGAAGAGGAGATAGAACAGGTCTTTCAGGAAATGGAAGACTATTATTCCGTTGCTATCTGAAGAATTACAATAGTTATTTAATTTATAGTAACTTTCAGTAACCCTATATTGTGGTTGATGTGAGATACTAATCTCAGGGGCTACCTCAGTCTATGCTTAAGAAAACACTTTTTCTTTAGACCAATCTTTTACAATCTGCTTAAGCTCGGCGAGCACCTCTTCCTGTCGCCGGCGTTTTTCCGAATCCTCAGGATCTGTTTTTTCTGCCTGCTCTTTTTTTAATCTTTCATTTTCTATCATGAATTCTGCAATCTGGTCGCGTGTAAACACCATTTCTTCTCCTTTCATAACAAATACACGCTCATAACCCAACTCGTCCAGTTCATTTCCGGCAACCGATTCTATTATTCGCACCTGTTCTTCGGAGAGCTCCTTGAGAAATTTATTATAGTTGTGGTGCATGATAGGCTTTGTAACGTTTTCCCAAAGGGAGCTCGCTACAGCAGTGTTTTTAGCCTCTTCGCTTGAATAAAATTCCATCATCTCTTGTTTGAATTCAATGCCAAGAAATGCACATAAATTTCGCAGAGTGCTCTCTGTTTCCTCCGTTAATTCCGTGTATGAAACCGTGAAATATCTGTCTGTTGTAAGTTTCGCCCTTGCATCGAGGCAAAGCCTTTGAAGTGCCGACCATTGGCGGGCAATGCAGTATACATGCTTATCGCCAATCACAGCCTTGGTAAATGACAGGGCAACATCCCTACCGTCACGATGAAGATAGATGTATTTGTTATTGCCGAAATAAGTGTTCAGATGTTCAGCCCAGCGGATGTTCTGCATGCTTTTACACATCCATGCTAGGGCACCATTTGATTCTCCATAAATATCCATTACAGCACCATAAATGGCGATTACATGCTTCTGTCGGCAGCGACGTTTAATCTCATTGCGGTCGAGTGTGGTGTTAAGCCAGGGTACCGGGTTTGTTTCTACAAACCGGCAGACTATCTCTACCATTTGGTTAAACTTAGCCGTATCAAGGATACTATGTACGGCGAAACACTGATCCACGCGCTGTAAAATATGAGGGGGATGGGGCGCCGCTATTTCATGTGAATTTGAAATCATGAGACGCAGTAGATTGGAGCCCGACCGTTGTTCACCTACGAGGAAAAGTGCTTGCATGCTCTACTGTTTATAATCTATTTTTAAGGATAAAGAAGGTAACCAATTAATCCAGCCGTTGGAATAATGTAAACTACATCAACATTATATTTAATTAACGCAAACAATGC
This sequence comes from Chitinophagales bacterium, assembly GCA_013695775.1. Taxonomy (GTDB): domain Bacteria; phylum Bacteroidota; class Bacteroidia; order Chitinophagales; family UBA10324; genus JACCZZ01. Next base: position 2,589 of record JACCZV010000131.1, read on the forward strand.
TGCGCCAAAAATAAGTAATGAAGGCCATATGGCAGAGACCGAAGAATAATCGGCCATCTTAGCTAACTCCCATGCTGCAAAAAAAATCATTCCGATAACCCCACAACGAATTCCTCGCATTACAGCTTTGGCTGTTATTGATTTTTTAAAATAATCCATCGCCCTCGATGCAATCACCATCAATATTGCCGGGGGTGTAAAGATAGCGATGGTGGATAACAATGCCCCTGTAAAACCCTTTACCTGATAGCCTATGAAAGCCGAGGCAATAAGAATTGGGCCCGGCATTACCTGACTGAATGCGATTCCATCCTTGAATTCCTGATGTGTTACCCATTCAAAAACTTCTACTACATGATGCTGCATGATAGGAATGATCACATACCCACCGCCGAAGAGCATCACACTCAAACCGGAGAATGTTTTTGTAAGATTGAAAAGCGTTTTGGGATCATCCACGGGAAGATAAAGTCCAATGATAAGCAGGGCAACCATAAGCAGTACGCTCACGGTGGTGAAAAGAGGAAATTTCGGAGAGATGATTTTTGGAGCATCATTAACGGTTTTTCTATCGAGAAAGAAGAAATAGCCAATAAGACCAAAAAGGATGACCAGCAAAAAGGTGATATAAAGGCGAAATTCCTTCGGAATAAAAATTAATCCGGCAATTGCACTTAATACCAATATCAGCTCAATGCGGCCTTTTAAATTTTGCTTGGCCATCCGATAGGCCACACTAATGATCACTGCTGCCACAGCAGGTATAAATCCGCTAAAAAACCTCTTAACTTCCGGAATATCTCCATACCTCCCATACAGATAGCTGAGTAGTGTCATCAACAAAAAAGATGGCAGAACCACAGCGATTGATGCTACTATGGCACCTGAGGTTCCCTTTAATCTATTACCTGTATATGCTACTACATTCACTGCCTGAGGGCCGGGCAGAAGACTTGCGAGAGAGATGCCATCAAGCATTTCTTCTGCGGTCAGTAGTTGTCGTTTTTTCACGATCATACTTTCAACTACTGAGATGAGGGACATGAAACCGCCGAAACCCAGACAGCCAGCCTTTAAAAAAGTAATAAAAATATATGAAAGGGAAACGGTTCTTGTCTGTTCCGTATCTTCAATAAGTAAAGCCTGTGGTTGTGTTTCCTGAGTAGCCAAAAACGGTAGTGAATGCAAAGTGATGGCCGAAGTCTCAGCAACTTCATGCATCGGGTGATAAAAGAATGCCGCCAAAATTACACTTATTTTTTACACCTCACAGCCTGCGAATCTTATTACTGAGCAAATAGATACATTATTTTCTTAAAATTATCCTTTAGAACTTACCTTTAATACGGTGCCTGCCTTAAGGAAATTGCATTTGGCTGATCCATTCAGCTTACGGATGGCGGATACTGTTGTTCCATGACGCTGAGCGATCTCCCATAACGTATCACCAGTTCTCGCTTTATAAAATACATACTCTTTTAAAGTATCTATAGCACTTACCGTTGCTTTTTGTACAGTTGATGACTTCTTGGGGGGAGAAGTCTGGCTCACAGAAGCCGAAACATGATGAGAAATCTTAAGTCTTTGGCCTGTTCGTATGGTAGAGCTGTGAAGATTATTCCAGCCCTTTAACTGCGAAACAGACACATGATATTTCGCCGCAATCTTGCCAAGATTTTCTCCCCTTCTCACCGTATGAGTTGTTTTAGATCCGGTAGCAACACCGCCGTAGTAGGTATTTTTAGCATTTTTTGAAAGGAGGATGATCGAATCCTTTTTTTCATCAAAGAGGGAAATCCTATTACCCGGTAGTTTACAGGCATAAGTACACACGGAGCCGCCAGGAATTACACTGCATTTTAAACCGGGATTCAGGAATTTGAACTCGTCCATGCTAAGTCCGGTAAATTTCGCAATCTGATCGCTTGCCATCCTATCATTAATATCTACGGTTGTAATGGTATCAAAGCAGAATTTAGGAAATTCAGGGGAGAGCTCGTGAAGCTCATAATAATTCATAACGTATGTAGCTGCAATAAAAGCAGGTACATAATTGCGCGTTTCCCTTGGCAGAAAATCACGAATCTCCCAAAATGTTTTACCGCCAGAAAGAGTGATTGCACGATTCACATTGCCGGGTCCACAATTGTATGATGCAAGGGCAAGCAACCAATCACCATAAACATCATACATGTTTTTCAGATATCTGGCGGCACCATCTGTTGATCTAATGATATCTTTTCTTTCATCTACATATGAATTAATAGTAAGTCCGTAAACCTTTGCTGTTGCATACATAAATTGCCAGATGCCTGTGGCGCCCATTCTGGAGACAGCCTGAGGATTTAACGCAGATTCTATAATGGACAGATATTTCATCTCCATTGGCACACCATAATCGGTAAATATCTGATCGAATATGGGAAAGTATAATTTACTAAGCCCCAGCATGCGCGAAACCTGATCTCTCCTGTTCAGCACATATAAATCGATGTATTTTTTAACCTGGTCATTGTATGTAAGTTCAACAGGGGTTATAATTGCCGCCAGGCGTGAACGATATATGGAATCTTCGTAAGTAGGAACGTCAACATTTGCAAAAGAGACTTTTTGTTCCTGAAGACTGTCAATCTGTGCAGGATCATTATCCTGCCCAGTGTTGACTACCTCATTGAGCGAATCATTGCTTTCGAACTGATTGGGGATCACCTCTTCCTCTGTGTGGATCCAGAGGGGAAGCTGTGCAGATGTGATATTGTTTTGTAGAACAGTGCAACAAAAGGCGAAGAGAAATACTATAGTGGAATTATTGATCGGAAAAGTCTTCGTCATGAAATCCTGGTTACATTAAGTAAAGGTTTCAATTTTAAAAAAAATCAATGTGAATAAGGAATTTAAACGCAGCAGTGCACGGGACTTGCTTAGCTATTTTTAGGAACCTCGGTTTTGTCTGGTTCTTTCATCCCATCCTCCATTTCCTGCTGAACATTTGCTTTTGCACTATTAAATTCCCGAACCCCTTTGCCGATGCCCCGCATTAATTCAGGGATCTTTTTTCCTCCAAACAATAAGAGGACGGCAAGAAAGATGAGGATCCATTCACTCCCGCCAGGCATGCTTATTAAAAAGATGGGTTCCATTTGCAGAGATTTAAAGATGCTAAGATAGCTAAAAATAAGGAACAAGGCATGCTCAACAGGAAGTAATAACTAAAGCTGCTCTTCTAACAACAAAACGTATCCGGGAGGTCGGTTCATCTGGTACCTTTTAATTTGCAGGATCAAGGATTGTCCAATTTCTCCAGCCGGTTACCCTTCAGTAAATAAATTTTGAAAAGCTGTTCGGCTCTGTAAAGCTTTGCAACCTTTTTTATAGTCAACACTTTTTTGAACTCGGCATTGTAGCGCCTGGTAAGATCAAGCTCTTTTTGCC
>JACCZV010000134.1 GCA_013695775.1 Chitinophagales bacterium
GTATAATATCTATAAACCTTCAATTGGTTGCCCCCGTGTTTGGAAACAGAACGGTGTCTATTTGCGAGAATGATTCTTTTTATGCGGGTGGCGCATTTCAATCAGCCGCCGGATTTTTCATAGACACCATTCAAAGCGCTTCGGGATGCGACAGTATTCTTACAACTGAGCTGCAATTGATTGTTGCTGTTTTCACCAATCTTAATGCTTTGATCTGTGAAGGAGATTCTATATTTCTAGGTGGTAAATTTCAAAAACAACCCGGTGTATATAACGATACGCTTAATACCGTTGCAGGTTGCGACAGCATCATACAAACTAACCTCCAGCTTATTGTGCCTGTTTATTCAACCACGAGCGTAAATATATGCCTTGGCGATTCTATTCTTGCAGGAGGGGGCTATCAAAGCCAGCCAGGCACTTATAACGATACCCTTTCAAGTTCATCTGGATGCGACAGCATTTTAACTACCATAGTTCAAATTATACTGCCTGTTTTTTCTTATCAGGATGTATTAATTTGTTATGGTGAAAGCTATTATTGCGGGGGAGCCATTCAGACTTCTTCAGGAACTTATAGTGATACACTTATAACTACTGCAGGATGCGATAGCATCCGAATTACTGATCTGGAAGTGATATCTCCTGTGTATGGAAGTCAGGATACCGCTATTTGTGATGGCGATTCATATTATGCGGGTGGCATGCAGCAAAGTATCTCAGGCACCTATTACGATACTCTGACATCTTATATAGGTTGCGACAGCATTTTAACTACTCAACTAACGGTGCTTCCTCTCCCCATGGTTTATCTTGGCCAGGACACTTCCATCTGTGAAGGCTCTTCAGTAGAGTTGGTGGCGGGAACAGGATTTTTATCATACATATGGAGCAACGGCAGTCAAGATCCTGGAATGATTGTTAATGAAGCCGGTTCTTATTGGGTTGAAGTTACAGCCCCGGACGGATGCACCGCTTCTGACACGTTAGAAATTATACAACTATATTCCAATCCCCAAAATTTTCTTCCCGGTGATACAAGTCTCTGCGGTTGGTTTTCAATTACGCTCGCAGTTCCCGGGTTTAGTTGGTATCACTGGAACAATGGTGAGATGGATTCTTCAACTATAATTACCTCTGCGGGGAGCTATATGCTTGAGGTCAGAAACGAAAATGGTTGTGTAGGTACAGATACAATTTCCTATATCCTTGAATGTGAAAAATCGCTTGTCATGCCTAATGCATTCACTCCGAATGGAGATGGATTGAATGATAAATTGAAGCCAGCTTTGCTTGAAGAGATCACTAATTATGAGTTAACCATTTTTAACCGGTGGGGGAAGCTTATCTTCTATTCAGAAAATACTGATTTCGGCTGGGATGGTCGTGACAATAATACCTCCTCGCCTGTTGAAGAGTACATATGGATCATCCGTTATACCAATGATTCCGGCGAAGAAAAAATAGAGAAAGGCAACGTGGCTTTGCTGAGGTAAGGAGCATCACTCCAGCTCTAAAATCATATCGTCCGCTTCTACTAAAGTTCTTTCAGGCAACACTATTTTTTTTACTGCTCCATCCTTTTTCGCTGTCATTGTAGTTTCCATTTTCATTGCCTCAATAACAAAGAGCGGCTGGTTTTTCTTTAACTTTTCTCCTTCCTTCACAAAAATCTTAGAGACTAAGCCTTGAAGAGGAGCACCTACCGCAGCTTCATTCTCTGCTTTACGATGCATGGTTTTTTTAACCGCCGATTTCTTGTCGAATACTTCAATCGTTCGCGTCTGGCCATTCAGTCGAAAGTAAACAGTACGCCGTCCCATTTCATCCGCATCACTGACATAAAGAAATCTCACCATAAGGGTCTTGCCCTTTCCAATCTCAATAAGAATCTCCTCATTACTTTTCATACCATAAAAGAAAGCGGTAGTTGGAACAGGGCTTATATCACCAAACTCCTTCTGATGTTTATAGTAGTCCTCATAGACTTTCGGATACATTTTATAAGAAAGAAAATCATGCAGAGAAAGTGATGAATCAAATTTTGTTTTGAAGTCACTAACATCTTCCTCGAAATTAACAGGCGCAAGATGTGCGTTCGGCAAATCATCGTAAGGCGTCTCATCTTTTAAAATCATTTTCTGCAATGCTGAAGGGAACCCACCATATGGCTGGCCTATCTCCCCTCTGAAAAATCCTTTCACAGATTCAGGAAAAGATAATGTGGCGCCTTTGCTTATCACATCATCTTTAGAAAAGTTGTTTGATATCATGAACATCGCCATGTCGCCAACAATTTTGGAAGATGGAGTTACCTTAACGATGTCACCAAAGAGCTCATTAACATCTTCATATGCTTTTTTAATTTCGTCCATTCTCCCTGCAAGGCCGAGCCCAATTGCCTGAGGCTTTAGATTTGAATATTGCCCTCCTGGAATCTCATGACTGTATACTTCTGCAGTACCTGCTAAGAGACCGCTCTCAAAAGGATAATAATATTCACGAATGGATTCCCAATAGTTTGAGAATTTATTAAGTGATTCTATGTCTATCATATTTTCCCGCTCTTGTCCACGCATCATTTCAATAATAGAATTAAAGTTTGGCTGAGAGGTAAGGCCTGACATAGAAGCAAGAGCCACATCAATCACATCCACTCCGGCTTCAATCGCTTTAAGATAAGTAGCAGATTGAATTCCTGCGGTGTCGTGTGTGTGAAGATGAATCGGTATTCTTAAAACCTTTTTAAGCTCAGCAATCAAAATTTCAGCTGCATAGGGTTTTAGCAAGCCACTCATGTCTTTTATGCCAAGCATATGGGCACCCAGATGTTCGAGCTCAAGAGCAAGATCAATATAGTACTGAAGACTATATTTTTGTCTCGCAGGATCAAGAATATCTCCAGTATAGCAAATACATGCTTCAGCAATTCCGCCAGTATAATCTCGTACAGCCCCAATGCTCACGCTCATGCTCTTTGTCCAGTTGAGTGAATCGAAAATGCGAAAGATGTCAATGCCTTTGTTCCAGCTTTCCTCTATAAATTTTCCAATAAGATTATCAGGATAGGAAGAATACCCCACAGCATTATTTCCACGAATGAGCATTTGAAAGAGAATGTTTGGGATAGCTGAACGAAGAAGCTGGAGTCGCTTCCAGGGACATTCATGAAGAAACCGAAGGGCGACATCAAAGGTAGCACCGCCCCATACTTCCATAGAAAATATCTCTGGATGATGATGGGCGAAGCTCTCTGCCACACGCATCATGTCGAGTGTGCGCACCCTCGTTGCAAGCAAAGACTGATGTGCATCGCGAAAGGTGGTATCAGTATAATGGATTTTCTTCTCAGCCTTCAACCATGTACAAAACTGTTCTGGTCCTAATAAATCCAATTTTTGTTTGGTGCCGGATTGAATTTTCTCAAAGTGAGAAAAGTCTGGCACTTTGGGTTTGTGAAAAATTTTTGTCGCATCTGTTTTTTGTACATCTGCATTACCATTCACGATCACGTTAGCCAGGTACCGAAGAATCCGTGTTCCGCGATCCTGCTGCTGATTAACCTGAAAAAGCTCAGGATATTTCTCAAAGAAGCGCACCGTAGTTTTCCCTTCCGTAAAAACAGGATGATGAATCACCTTTCGAAGGAATGGAATGTTCGTCTTCACGCCGCGGATGCGATACTCACTCAGTGTTCGGCTCATTCTTGCTGCGGCATCCTTGAGATTTCTGCCGTGCGATGTAACTTTTGCCAGTAGTGAATCAAAGAAGGGTGAGACCTTGACTCCCTGGTACGAGCTCCCCTCATCAATACGGATCCCTTTTCCTCCGGCATTGCGGTAAGCTATGATGGTCCCAAAGTCGGGCATGAAATTATTCTGCGGATCTTCGGTGGTGATGCGGCATTGAATGGCCACACCCGAACAGGTGATCGAATGCTGAGAAGGAATATCGATCTCGGGTGAGTCAAGTCGCTTTCCCTCGGCAATCAATATTTGTGAGATAACGATATCGATGCCCGTTACTTCTTCTGTAACGGTATGCTCAACTTGAATTCGTGGATTAACCTCAATAAAAAAGATGTTTTCATCTTTGTCAACCAAAAATTCTACCGTCCCGGCATTGTTGTAGTTGACTGCAGAGGCAATTCTGAGGGCGTAATCCAAAAGTTTATTTCTTGCTGCCTCAGACAGAGAAGGTGCCGGAGCAATTTCCACAACTTTTTGAAATCGCCTCTGCACACTGCAATCACGTTCGAAGAGATGCACGATGTTTCCATATTCATCACCTAAAATCTGAACTTCAATGTGCCTGGGGTCGCTTACATATTTCTCTAGAAACATTGTATCATCCCCGAAAGCATTAGCCGCTTCTCTTCTCGCCTCTTCAAATGTCTTCGCGAAATTTTGTTCGTCATGAACAACCCTCATTCCCCTGCCACCCCCACCAGCGCTGGCTTTAAGAATTATAGGGAATCCAATACGTCCTGATTCTTTTAAGGCAATGGCTGCGTCTGTGAGAGCTTCTTTGTTGCCCTCTACAATCGGAACGTTGCATGACTGCGCAATTTTCTTGGATGAAACCTTATCGCCAAGCTTCTCCATTACATCAGGCCGCGGGCCTATGAAGATAATTTCTTCTTCAGCGCATCGTCTCACAAGATTTATATTCTCTGATAGAAAACCATAACCGGGATGAATTGCATCTGCCTTGCACATTTTAGCAATCCGTAAGATTTCTTCGATGTCGAGATAGGGCTTTAAAGGATCATCATCACGACCAATCTGATACGACTCATCGGCCTTATAACGATGTAATGAATAGCGATCCTCATAGGTATAAATCGCAATGGTTCTGATCTCCAGTTCAGAGGCAGCACGCAGTGCACGAATAGCAATCTCTCCTCTATTTGCTACAAGAAGCTTGTGAATTTTTTGCATTAGATGGTTACTAAAAATCTTGTGAATTTAGTATGCCAGATATTCTAAAGCAACGTTGGTTGTAAATATCTTAATTGGAATATAAGGCTTGGAGGAATTTGAAGAATTTAAAAATCACTTACTAGATACATTGTGTGATTTAAAGATGATTTTAGAGGAGAATGAGGTTTTGATGGATTGAAATACCTGAGTATAATTTGAGTTTATAAAATGCCCCCCTATCTTTGCCGCCGGAGAGATGGCAGAGCGGTCTAACGCGGCGGTCTTGAAAACCGTTGTCCTTCACGGGACCGGGGGTTCGAATCCCTCTCTCTCCGCAGACGTCCTGAATTACCTTACATCTTTAGATTTAGAAAACATTTCTATTAGCATTATCTTCTTAGTCCTTCGTCTACTTTTGTTTCATGAAGGATAATTTTTCGGCACACTCTGAACTGTATGCTTCTTTCAGACCTCATTATCCAACTGAATTATTCGAATTCATATTCTCACACACTAACGCCAGGCTGCTCGCTTGGGATTGCGGTACAGGCAATGGCCAGGTTGCAGGTGCGATTGCTGATCATTTTGAAAAAGTGATTGCAACCGATATCAGTGCACAACAACTGAAGAACGCCATCCAAAAACCTAATATAGATTATCGCCTGGAGAAAGGAGAAGAGACATCTATTTTACAATCGAGCGTTGATCTAATCACTGTCGGTCAGGCCATTCATTGGTTTGACTTTCATCATTTTTATCGAGAAGTGAATCGAACATTGAAAGCAGATGGAATCATCGCCGTTTTTGGTTATCCCCTCCCTACTATTGATTCTGAAATAAATGAGGTTGTAAAATATTTCTATTCTGTAACCTTGGAAAATTATTGGGATCCGGAAAGGAGATTTGTTGATGACCGATATAAAACCATTCCATTCCCCTTCACAGAAATAGAGTCAGGAAAATTTGTAATGGATTACCTATGGAGTATTGATGAATTTTTAGGCTTCCTTTCCACATGGTCGGCTGTGCAACATTATACTAAAAAAAATGGTCACAATCCGGTTAATGAGGTAGGCGAAGCATTAAGCTGTATATGGCAAGAGAATGAGAGAAAAAAAGTTTCTTTCGAATTAATGCTTCGGATGGGAAGAAAAACAGATAATGCATTGAGACCCTGAAACAAGTTCAGGGTGACGCCTTCTCGTCATGCTGAATTCATTGCAGCATCTCCACGATAATTCATTGAGACCCTGAAACAAGTTCGCGGTTATGATGGCCTTCAACATTAACACAAATTCTATTAATCTCTTTAAATCGCCAAGGAATTTCTATCTTTAGAGCCCGTAACCCCATCGCAATGGCAACCAAATATATCTTCGTTACGGGCGGCGTCACCTCTTCTCTGGGCAAAGGAATCATCTCCGCATCTCTTGCAAAACTTCTTCAGGCGCGGGGGTTTCGAGTCACTATTCAGAAATTTGATCCGTATATCAATGTAGACCCGGGGACGCTCAACCCATATGAACATGGTGAATGCTATGTTACAGATGATGGTGCTGAAACAGATCTTGATTTAGGCCATTATGAACGCTTTCTTAACATTCCGACATCACAGGCAAATAATGTTACCACCGGGAAAATCTACCAGGAAGTAATTACTAAGGAACGTGAAGGAGCTTACCTTGGAAAAACCGTCCAGGTAGTTCCTCACATCACTGATGAGATCAAGCGAAGGATGCAATTGTTAGGAAACTCAGGAAATTATGAATTGATCATCACAGAGATTGGGGGCACCGTAGGCGACATAGAATCTCTGCCGTACGTAGAGGCTGTCAGGCAATTAAAATGGGAGCTGGGAAATTCGAATTGCCTCGTGATTCACCTTACACTTATCCCTTACCTGAAATCTGCTAAAGAGTTGAAAACCAAGCCCACGCAGCATTCAGTTAAAGAACTTTTAGAAAACGGAGTACAGCCCGACATACTTGTTTGCAGAACAGAGCATCATTTGAGCATGGAGCTAAAAAGAAAAATTGCTCTTTTTTGCAATGTGACAACTAACGCTGTAATAGAATCTATTGATGCAGATTCAATTTATGATGTGCCTCTGCTGATGCTGAAAGAAAATCTTGATAAAACGGTTTTATCAAAGTTAAAGCTGAGAAGTGGTGACGATCCGGATCTTGATAAATGGAAGGAATTTTTAGGGAAGCTAAAAAACCCAACTTCCGAAGTGAAGATTGGCCTGATAGGAAAATATGTAGAGCTCGCCGATGCTTACAAGTCAATACGCGAGGCCTTCATCCATGCCGGCACTGTGAATGAATGCTATGTAGAGGTAATTTCTATCCATTCTGAACACATTGACTCACAAAATGTCCATCAGATGATAGGATGTCTGAATGGAATTCTTGTAGCTCCCGGCTTTGGCCCCCGCGGCATCGAGGGTAAGGTTACAGCAATAAAGTATGCACGCGAAAATAATATGCCTTTTTTTGGAATATGCCTCGGCATGCAGTGTGCGGTCGTGGAATTTGCACGCAATGTGCTTGGATGGGACGATGCAAACTCAACAGAGATGACCACGGATACAAAGCACCCAGTTATTGACATGATGGAGGATCAGAAGAAGGTAGCAATGAAAGGTGGCACGATGCGCTTAGGTGCTTTTGAATGTCAGATTCGCAAAAACACAAAGACTTCGCAAGCCTATCAACATTTAAACGTGTCTGAAAGGCATAGGCACCGTTATGAGTTTAATAACCAATTCCTCAGTGCCTTTGAGGAAGCAGGCTTTTTATCGGTTGGAGTAAATCCTGAAAGCAACCTCGTTGAGATCATGGAGTTAAAGAAACATCCGTGGTTCATTGGGGTTCAGTATCATCCTGAATTGAAAAGTACAGTGGACAACCCACATCCCTTATTCATAAAATTTGTTCAGGCTGCCCTTGAGGACAGAAGAAGAAAAGAGAATAGCCCTGTCACAGCAATGGAGGAGCACTTAGCGATTTATCAATAGTGCGTTAACTGGCGGCACTGCAATAATTACTATCGTTGAACACTCCTGTTCTGAGAATAATCTCCTGTTCTGAGGGTAAAACATCGCATCGTTATGGCGGGCCTTCCCGCCTTCTCTTAAATCAAACCTTTGTTTATATGGAAAAGGAGGATATGATTCATGGATAATGCAAACAATACTGTTACCGCTGAGTTGCAATTAAAAGTTTATCAGCATAAGACAAAAAAATTCGCCGGTTCCATTGCGCGTGGGAAGAATTTAGTTGTTCCTCGAACCATCATTTGAATCACCCAACAGTGACCATCAAGTGTCTTATTAACGTATCCCTTTGACCTTACCTCAAAATCATGTACGTTTGCGCACCCAATTTTGCCCTGAAATCCGGATATCGCATATATTTCGTGGCAACTAATCTTTAATCAACCTCTTTTAAATGGATAGGAATGCAGTCATAGGTTTTGTGCTGATGGCTTTAATAATTATTGCTTATCTAACATACAATGCTCCCTCCCCGGAAGATGCTGCAAAGATGAAGCGTGTGCAGGATTCTCTTGCATTAATAAAGGCACCACCTGCGAGCCCTATTGATACTTCCCGGAAGGAAATTGATTCTGTTAAAAACAAAGAATCTCATGCACAACAAGATGCATCAAGAAGTATTTTTAAAGACACCTTAAATTATGATGAACAACACATCACCATTGAAAACGAGCTGATGAGGGTCATGCTTTCTAATAAGGGCGGCCATGTAGTTTCCGTAGAATTGAAAAAATTTAAAACATTCGATCAAAAGCCGCTCATCTTGTTTGATGAGCGTAATACGAAGTTCAATTACGTATTTTTTTCAGGCACCACGCAGGTTTCCACCACCGACCTATTCTTCACTACACCAGACCAGCCTTTTTCAGTAGCGGGTTCAGATTCAAATACCCTAACCTTTAGAGCATATGCCGGTCCTAATCGTTTTCTAGAACAGAAATATACGCTGCAGGGTAATTCTTATATGATGAATTATGAGTTTAACCTTATAGGAATGGATAGCCTGATCCACAGCAACAATCCTTTCATCAATCTCGAATGGGACACCAAATTCAATCGTACTGAAAAAGACATCACACTCGAAAAAAACTATTCATCCATCTATTTCCGCTATTGGGGCGATGACGTAGACAACATTTCCGAAAGCAGCACTGAGG
>JACCZV010000161.1 GCA_013695775.1 Chitinophagales bacterium
GTATGGTTTGGTGCAGCGGATGGGAGCTTGCCTCAGCGGTGAGCAACGCCGGAGGATTGGGAATCATTGGCTCCGGTTCAATGTACCCTGACATATTGAAACAGCACATTCAAAAATGCAGGTCGGAAACAGAAAAACCATTTGCCGTAAACGTTCCTTTGTTATACCCCGACATTGACCATCATTTCAGAATCATTATTGAAGAGAGGGTGAAAATTGTTTTTACCTCGGCGGGCAACCCAAATTCATATACCGCATTGCTGAAACAGCACGGCATTAAGGTAGTGCATGTAATCTCCAGTTCCCGGTTTGCAAAAAAATCAGAGGATGCCGGTTGCGATGCTGTGGTGGCTGAGGGCTTTGAAGCAGGCGGACACAATGGTCGTGAAGAAACTACCACTATGGTATTGATCCCATTAGTAAAGCAATCTGTTGCCATTCCAGTAATTGCAGCAGGAGGCATTGGCTCAGGAAGGGCCATGATGGCGGCCTTTGCCTTGGGAGCCGAAGGTGTGCAGCTCGGTACCCGTTTCGCAGCGAGTGTTGAAGCAAGTGGTCATGAAAATTTTAAAAGAAAAATTATTAATACCACAGAGGGCGAAACGGTATTGACGATGAAGAAGCTCGTTCCTGTACGATTGATCAGGAATAAATTTTTTCAACAAATACAAAGTGCCGAAGATCGCGGGGCATCTGCCGATGAACTTAAAAATATTCTGGGTCGTGCGCGGGCAAAGCGAGGTATGTTTGAAGGTGACCTCGATGAAGGTGAGCTGGAGATTGGCGAGGTGTGTGCTCAGGTACATGACATTAAACCTGCATCACAAATCCTAAAAGATATTTGGGAAGAATTTTTAGGAGCAAAGGAGGAAATTCAACAATTGAACATGAGCTAACTTAATTTCTCACTCACCTTTTGCATCTCATCTCTTGCACTCACCCCCTTATATAAAATGCGGTAAGTTGCTTCACTGATAAGAAGCGGAACATGATATTGCTTATTCACCTCGTGAATGCATTTGGCTGCATTATATCCCTCTGCAACCATGTTCGTTTCAAGCAGGGCGGTCTTTACTGAATATCCCTTCCCTATCATGGTGCCCAACGTACGGTTGCGGCTGAATTGAGAATAGGCAGTTACCAAAAGGTCGCCGAGATAAGCAGAATTTTTAATGTCGCGCGAAATAGGATGGACCGCTTTAACAAAACACTCCATCTCTTCAATGGCATTGGATATGAGCACCGCCTGGAAATTATCACCATACCCCAGTCCGTGACATATTCCAGCCGCAAGCGCATATATATTTTTCAGCACAGCACCATACTCAGTACCGTAAATATCATCACTGGAAATACAGCGCAGATAGTTGCATCTAAGAAGTTCGCAAATGGACAATGCAACTGCCTCATCCGGGCATGCAAGGGTGAGATATGAGAGTTTTTCCAGCGCCACTTCTTCGGCATGACACGGTCCGCTGATAATCACAATTTTTTCAAAGGGGATTCCAAGATGCTGGTACAGGTATGCTGCGATAATCTGATTCTTATCAGGAATCATTCCTTTGATAGCAGAGACGATGATCTTATCCTGAAAATCTTCCGGCAGAAAATTCTCTAAAACCTCAGGAAGAAAGGTAGCCGGTACGGCAAGAAACAATATATCATTCACCCTAATCACTTCGCGCAAGTCATTCGTAGGGCTTATGAGACCGGGACTGAATGAAACAGAGCTTAAATAATGGCTGTTGTGATGTTTTTTCAACAGATGATCTACTGCCTGCTGCCCACGCAGCCACCAATTTACCTGATGGTTGCTTTCATTTAAAATCTTGACAAGTGCAGTTGCCCAGCTTCCGCCTCCAACCATACCGATCGCCTTACTACTCACACTTTCTCATTTTCTTCCGATTGTAGCTACTATGTATAATAATTCTTGGATCAGATCATCTTCAGACATTTTTTTATTTATCCTCTTCTTTTTTAAAGAGCTTGTCCTTATCTACCACTTCTACCTGATCTCCATTTTTTAAAAGGCGGGAGATTGCACTGAAAGGACCTGTAATGATCTGCTCCTGTCCTGCCAACCCCGACTTAATTTCTATGAATTCATCATCCTGAATGCCAGTAGTAACTTTTTTATATCTCGCTTCACCATTATCGACAATGAATACCACTTCATCAGCCACATTATTGTTCTTTCCCGAGTTGTTATCTGATGAAATAATTTCAGCTTTTACCGCCGTTGATGTATCATCCCTTGTGGTTACGGATTGTATCGGAACTGCCATTACATTCGATACCTTATTTGTCATTACATCTACGGAGGCGGACATGCCCGGAAGAAAAGGGAAGCGCCTTCCCTCGTTATCAATTAATTCTTTATATGAATCTTTTAACAATAGAATTTTTACCTGGAAGTTTGTCACTTGCTCTGATTGCCCTGCCAGGCTACTTTTTGCAGAGTTGGCAATCTGGTTTACTACTCCTTTAAACTTTTTTTCAGGGTACGCATCCAACTCAATTTCCGCAGTATCGCCCATATTCACTCGCAGCACATCATTTTCACTTACATCTACTCGGGCTTCAATTGCGTCGAGATTAGAGATATGCATCATATTCGTTCCTTCCATTTGGGTAGTACCTAAAACACGCTCTCCCTTTTCAATATTCAATTGAGAGATGATGCCCTCATTGGGGGCATAAATTGTTGTCTTGGAAAGATCTTCCCGTGCCTCATTTACACTGGCCTGGGCACTCTGCACGCCGAACTCTGCCGCACGTACACTCATCTTAGAACCCTCAAAATTAGCCTGCGCTGATTTATACCCCGCATCTATCACCTCCCAGTCGGCTGCTGAGATCACTTTCTGATCATATAGTTCTTTATTGCGGATGTAGTTTTTTTCAGCCCTATCAAATTCCGACTGCACCTGCAGAAGTGAAGCTTTTGATTGCAGTGCGTTTGCCCTTGCTGTGTTCAAAGCGGCAACAGCCCGATCGAGAATGGCTTTATAGATGTCAGGTTTGATTTTCGCAAGCAGCATTCCCTGTTTTACTGAATCACCCTCTTTAACATACAGCTCCGTCACTTCACCGGACACGTCAGGGCTCATTTTTACATCCAGCTGCGGATAAATTTTTCCACTGGCGGAAACACGTTCGATGATTGTTCTTGTCGAGATCTTTTCTGCACTCACCTCCATGGCTCTGCCCTTCCCGATCCAGCCCTGCTTCTTACCTACTACTAAGACAATTAAGAGAATTGCAACTATTGAAATTAATAAAACGATGATACGGTTCTTCCTTAGCATTTGAATTATTGAAGCGTTAATGGTTTACCCTGGTACACATCAAGCACCTTTAAATTGAAAATGTAACGATATTTTGATTGCAGCAGATCAGATTGAGCTTTTGACAAATTACTTTTCGCAGTGGTATAGTCGAAGGAATTAATTGATCCCAGATTGTACCTTTTTTGCGCATCTTCAAAAGCTCTTTGAAGAGAGGCAACACTTTTTAGTAAAGCTTCGTAGCTGTTTTTTGAGCCAACGGCATCCTGATAAGCAATCTGTACATCCTTTTGCAGCTGCAGCTTAGCTGACTGAAGATTATATTGAGCATTGACTACATTTATTTTTGAACGACTGATGTTCGTACGTGTATTCCAATTATTGAAAATAGGAATATCAAGACTAAGACCAAAGGTTTGTCCGAAATTGTCGGTAAGCTGATCATAATAAGGTACATCTCCAAGCCGGGGTACAAAATTAAGCTCGGGAGAAACCACAGCTTCGCCTGTGCTTTCTACAAAACCAATCTGACTGATGCCTCCGGAAACCGTATCGAAAGAGATCAACTGCTGATAAGCATTAGAGTAATTAGTAGAGATGCTTCCGAAAAGTGATAAAGATGGGTATTGAGCACCTTTTATAGCCGCGAGCGCTTTTTCAGAGCTCATAAGTGCAAATTCAGAACTTCTTATTACAGCCTGCTTCTTAAGTGCGATTTGATAGATGCTGTCTCCATTTTTATTTAAATCCACAAGCAGCTCATTACTCATATTGATATCCGGTACCATCACATCCACCACAGGATCACTCAAATTCATAAGCTGGGCAAGACTGAGCTTCGCTAAAGCAAGTTGATTTTCTGCATTCACACGGTTCAGCTCATCCTGCGCTACCTGCGCTTCTATATTATATATTGACCCCGGCGCTGCACTTCCTGTCTCTATAAGGATGCGGCTGCGAGTAAGCTGTTGTTGTGAGAGGCTGAGCTGATCATTGGAATTTATTAAATTTTCTTTGGCATAAACAATGTCAAGAAAAGCTCCTGCTACACTCAGCAGAATATTCTGTTCTGTAGCTTGAGTGTTAGCACGACTTGCTAACAGGCCAAATTCATTTTCTTTTATCAAATTTAATTTCTGAAGCCCGTTAAAGATTGGCCAACTGGCGGAGAGCTGAAGGGTATTCGTCTGTGTATTCTGATTAACAAAAAGACTTGTGGTAGGGTCTATGGTTTTTCCAAAATTAAAATAATAGCCTACACTCCCGCTTAAGTTAGGCAGTAAGTTCAGCTTCGCCTGGTTGAGCGTAAATGCTGAAAGCTTCTCGTTGGATTGGGATTGCCTTATCGAAATATTATGTTCAATGGCATAAGCAGCACTCTGCTCTAACGTCCATGTTTTTTGTGCTGATGAAGATGTTGCAGAAAGAACTATAAAGAATATAGCAAACAAATAGCAGCGCAAAAGTCTCTATTTTAGTCGGTCAAAGATAATTAATAACAGTTGCGATAATAGCTAATGTTCTATGGGCTATATGCCGATACAAAGCTGAATTATTGCCTTTAATATTACTATAAATCCATAAGCAGCATAATGATAAAACCTTTTCCTGATGAATTCTTTATGAGCATGGCATTAAAGGAAGCTATGATGGCATTGCAGGAAGAGGAAATTCCAATTGGATCTGTCATTGTCGCCAAAAATCAAATTGTTGGACGCGGATATAACCAGGTGGAGCGTTTACACGATGTAACTGCCCATGCAGAGATCATAGCTCTTACAGCAGCATCAAACTTCTTCAACAATAAGTACCTATCGGGATGTACAATTTATGTAACCATTGAACCATGTATGATGTGTGCAGCGGCCATAGGATGGGCACAGATTGAAAGAATAGTATATGGTGCTTCAGATCCTAAAAAGGGTTTTACTTTGTTCACCCCTTCACCCCTGCATCCGAAAGCTATCGTAGAAACCAATGTTATGAATGATGAATGCGCAGAGCTTCTTGGGCAATTCTTTAGAAAAAAAAGGGAATGAAGCTTTATATTTGCTCAATTCCAAAAATAATTTACTTTCCAAAACATAAATCCCTCTGAGTTATGCCATTCGAACTACCTCCATTACCCTATAGCAATGATGCGCTTGAACCGCATATTGATGCTACCACCATGCAGATACATCATGACAAGCATCACGGCACTTATGTAACGAATCTAAACAAAGCGCTTGAAGGCAACAATGACTCTAACATGAGCATTGAAGACATTTGCCGTAACATCTCTAAATTTCAGGTGGCTGTACGAAATAATGGTGGAGGTCATTATAATCATTCCTTATTCTGGAAGATCATGAAGCCGCAGGGTGGTGGTGAGCCACAGGGTGCTGTTCGTGACGCAATCAGCAGCAGCTTAGGAGGATACGATAAGTTTAAAGAAACATTTGCAAATGCAGGAACTACTCGCTTCGGTTCAGGCTGGGCATGGCTGGTCGTTGGGGCTGACAGGAAATTGGCTGTTACCTCTACTCCCAACCAGGACAACCCTTTAATGGATGTTGTTGAAATGAAAGGAACGCCGATATTAGGAATGGATGTATGGGAACATGCATATTATTTGAAGTATCAGAACCGTCGGCCAGAGTACATTGCAGCATTCTGGAACGTTATAAACTGGGAGGAAGTGAACAGGAGATTTGACGAGGCAATGCGGTAAGAAAAATCTGTAGTTCCTAGAGACTGAATAAAGTATATGTCATGCGTGCGATTTCACAGCACTGTCATTTTGTGGGTTTGTCCTTTTTTTCCTGGAGTTGCTAACCAATTTGAATGATTGACATTTCTAATTTTCTGGGTGACACGTCACGTTGGTTAAGAATTACACACGTTAAACAATGAACTGCCCCTAGCACGACACCTGGGTTAGTGGCCGAACAGTGCATGCACTTGCTATTCCACCGTCACACTCTTTGCCAGATTTCTTGGCTGATCAACATTGCATCCACGCAATACTGCAATATGATAGGCGAGCAATTGAAGAGGTATCACAGAAAGTAAGGGTGTAAGGGGCTCTTCGGTCTCAGGAATCTCTATTACAAACTCTGCCAGGTCGCGAATGATCTGATCACCACTCGAAACAATTGCAATGATGCGTCCTTTCCGTGCTTTTACTTCCTGAATGTTGCTGATGATTTTATCGTAAGGTCCGCCCTTTGTTGCCAATACCACCACAGGCATTTCTTCATCTATTAAAGCAATAGGTCCATGCTTCATCTCTGCGGCAGGGTAGCCTTCAGCATGGATGTAAGAAATTTCCTTCAACTTCAGTGCGCCCTCTAAACCCACAGGAAAATTATAGCCGCGACCCAGGTAAAGGA
>JACCZV010000188.1 GCA_013695775.1 Chitinophagales bacterium
GAACTGTAGCAATCGAAAAAAGATTTGGACAATATTCTCTTCCTAAACAAAATGAAGGGTTCGACAAGCTCACCCTGCCAACAATCACGGTTACAAATATTCTAAATTAAATTAAGGAATTCTATCACCAACTAATGAGCTAAGCTTTATTAAGCTCTACATCAATAAGGCACAAAGCTTAATTGCTGAAGTGCACCTGATGTGTAGTCGTATTCGTAAAAGCCATCTGTTGTAACTGCCAACAGCAATCCGTTCAGCGGAATTACATCCCGTGTTTCACCGGGGAACACCACCTGGTGTAAAACCAGATTTTCGGGGTCAGCAGCATTATAATATTTCAATCCTGCACTTCCATCGCAGACGAAAAGATTTTCACCCTCAATTGCCAAACCATAAGGATTGTTCATTGGATAGCTCTCAACAAGCTGGGGAGAAATCATGGTGCTAAGATCAATAACATCAAGCTGATTGACTATACCACCGCAGGTTGTTCCCCCTCTCAATGTAGAATATGCATAATTCCCCTGCACCACAACGGGATCACAATTGGTGGCGTGAACAAATTGAGATACATAAACAGGTAATGCAGGATTGCTGTTGTCATAAATCTGTATGCCGGTAGTAGAGCCGATGAATAAGTAATTATTGTAAGGAAATATAGTTTCAATATTCCATGGCATATCAACTACTCCGGCTGAAAAAGGATTCGATGCATTTTCAATATTGAATAGCAACATAGAAGCATCGGCAAGGCAATACAAGGCGTTTTCAACAATTGCAAAACGTGTCATTGAACCGGCGATACCAGAGCCCGGAGCAGATGTACTACTGCCGGAGCCGCCTCCTGAAGAACCATTTACGGAAGTGCCTGTGCTGCTGGAAAAACCATCAAAAAAAATAGGTCCTGAAAAATTAGAACCGCAGGGTTCTGTAATTGTAGTGTCTTTCTCAACCCATTCAATGACAACACCATTATCATCATCTACAGTAAATCCGGAAGTATAGGTGCGCTGCGGAAAAATATTTTCAATCCTCGAAACCTCCGTAGCACCTACAGGATTGGTAACATCAATAGCCACCAGATCAATATAGCTATCTGCATAAAGTATGTTATCCTTCATGGCAATGTCAATATTCCCTGGGATATTAATAAAAGCAATCTTCTGAGGGGAAGAGGGATTGGTGTTGTCAATAATGTGAATTCCTTTATCTACTTCATTAAGGAAGATGTAGGGAGCCTTATAATATATTTTACCTGCATTCTGAATTTCAGTAGCAGGCAATGTATTCACTGCGCTTCTTAAATCGTTGTAAGACATATAAACGGGCTGATAAAGCTTATATGAATATGTGGTTTCGCATGAATCTTTCAGACATGCTGAAAAAAACAAAGGCAAGAATACAGCAAGAGCAATGAACGGCAG
Source organism: Chitinophagales bacterium (assembly GCA_013695775.1). Classification (GTDB taxonomy): domain Bacteria; phylum Bacteroidota; class Bacteroidia; order Chitinophagales; family UBA10324; genus JACCZZ01. The sequence goes on from JACCZV010000188.1 coordinate 1,425, forward strand.
GCGATTGGGGAAACGAAATGTTTTCATGGGAAAAGTTTAGATTGCTTAAAATTAACAAATAGATGAATACGAAAAATCATTTTTTTGTCACGTCTTATGTCCTATCAATGCTTCTTTGCTGCCATCCTTCATGTTTGCAGGCACAAAACCCAATGCAGGATGTTATTTATCTGAACAATGGAAGCGTTTTTCGCGGAAAAATTACTGAGCAGCACGCCGACAGTCTTATAAAAGTCCGCATAGAGGGAGGAAGCATATTTGCTCTTAATCCTTCAGGAATCGACACCATCATAAAGGAAAAACAGTTTGAATATAACCGCAACACTTTGCCTGGATATTATAACCAAACGGGTTTTTCAATATTAACAGGTGGCGATCAGAATTATCCCTTTTACATTGATCCACTATATGCTTCATTTTATTCAGTACATGGCTATAAGTTTTTGAACAGATTGATGACCGGTGCCGGAGCAGCAATGGATCTGCACAGCTACTTTATCCTTCAGCTTTTTGCTGATCTGCGCTGGGAGGCTTTAAAGCACGCAGCAACACCCTTTGCCTATGTTCAGGGTGGTTATGGACTGCCGCTCACACATGCGGATGGCGATTTTATAAAGGAATTAAGGGGTGGACCGATGTGGAGCGCAGGTGCTGGCATGCGGTTTTATTTCCGAAGGCAGGGATCATTTGTATTAAGCATGGGCTATAAGAAAACTGAAATAAATGAGGTCCAGAAACCCTTTGGTGGAAGCGAGCAGGAATTTCATTACATAATTAACCGACTGGCTTTGAATTTCGGATTAGGATTTTAAAATATTGTAATTGTATAGCGCATACTTTGCGGCTAATTTTTATATTCGCATATGTAAAACATCGTTCTTATACCTGAACTTTGTTGAAGTGATAGGATAATTAATTACGTCATTAGATGACGATTTGCATCAGGTGTTACTTTTTTTATGAATTTATATTATGACCATCTCTAAAACCTTTATCGCTGGAGGAATTTTAACAATCGTCTCTGTTTTATTTAGTTTAAAAGTATTTGCTAAATGTGAACCTTATCTAACTCCATCAAATGATACAGCTATTTGCGAGGAAAGTTCGGTCCAATTAACCATTCATGGTGTATTATCTTCCCCAACTGTTGAATGGTATAGAGATGGTGAACTACTTGTTGGTCAAACAAGCTTAATTCTGGAGGTAAATGAGGGCGGGACTTATACAGCCAAAGTTTTTAATTTCTACTGCGGATATGACAATATTAGTCAAGGAAATTTTGGCCCGGTTAAAATTGAAACATTACCCTCTCCTCCGGATTTTTTAATTACCACAATTGATTCTGAATTGGTCTTGTCTCCTGCATCTTTTAATGAGAATTGGTGGCAGGATTATACTATAAAATGGTTCCTTTACGGAAATCTCTTACCTGATGTTCATACAATAAATTATTCACCGGAGGTAACCGGATTTTATACAGCAACCCTCATAAATGAAATTGGCTGTAAAAAATCGCGGTACATAACATTTCTAACTGTTTCGCCTCCAGAACCTAACATTGAAACCATTATTGGAACCATTGATCCAAATCCGGTTAGAGATCAGATCACGTTGAATTATTCCTTGCCAACTGATCTTTCCGGTAATTATAAAATATATGATTGCATGGGTGTTTTAAGAAAAAGCTCATTTATTACCTCCGGCACTTCGGTTACCCTCATGATTGATATTTCAGAATTTCCCACTGGTGTGTATTTCATAAAATTTATATTATCGTCAGGTGAACAGTATGATAGAAATTTTGTGGTGCACTGAAAATTTTCACACTGCTCACCCAACGGAATACCCCATATCCTCTTAAATTCTTTGGACAGAAAGTTCAATTAATGTTCAATTACCTGGTTAAAAGTCAATAGGAATATTAAGCTTCATGCTGAAGTTTCTCCCCATGTTATAAATTCCGATTCTGCCTGTCGCAGGATTTTCCGGAGCATAGCGTAAGCGGCTCAAATGATTCTGATAAGCAATATCTGCAAGGTTATCTCCGATAAGTGAAATTGAAAAAAGCAGTCTATTCTTTACATATACATCTGTTCCAATTGCTGCATTCAACAAGGTGTATGCAGGCGAAGGAGTTTCTGTTCCAAATGCACTATAGACATTGTTCTGCGCAAAGTAATATGCAGCACCAAACTCTATGTAATCATTCCTTAAAAAAGAATTCAATTTTAGAAAATTGCCCCGCAACTCTGATTGAAAGCGATGTGCAGGAGTGAATGGCAAAAATTTCGTGGAGTCAGGTTGATTTTTTTGAATGGATTTCACATATGAAAAAGAATTTTTGAAGTGCAACCAGTCAAGCGGATGCGGATGAATGTCAATCGAAATTTCACCGCCATACAGATTTGCATTGCCCTGTACGTATTTGTAAACAGGCACATTCTCACCATCAACCACATTTGTGCTATCACCACCCGCTACATTAATTAGTTTTTCAGGAAAGATGAAATTCGAAATGTTATTGTAGAACAAATTCAATTCACCTGAAACATGCGGATTATTGAAACCAAGTCCACCATCCAATTGCAAGCTTGTTTCTGCCTCCAGATATGGATTACCGATCTCATATCGAAATGTTCCCTCATGTTTTCCGTTGGCCCCAAGTTCTGCAATATTCGGTGCGCGAAATCCGCGGGCAATATTTGCCTTAACAATCCAAATATTGGAAATTTCATAACTCAACCCAACGCTTCCGGAGACTGCATTAAACTTCGAACTGATTCCAGTAAACCTCGCAACAGACAATGTATCACTCATAGGAACAGGCTCATCATTTTGATTGAGGAAAAGATTTTCCGTAGTGATGTTTCTGTTATCGAACCTAATACCGCCACTAAATGTGAGCTGGTCAAACATTTTCTGGCCAAACACAAATACACCGCCATCAAAGAGGTGATAAGCAGGTACTAAAAACTCAATTCCCTTATTCTTATTTTGCTGGTACATGCCATTTACACCGAAAGCGAAGTTCCATCCATTAGTCTCCGGCAATGTGAATCGCAGATCATAAGGAACAGTATTCAGGAAAAAATAAAGTCCATACTGGAGGGGATTAAGTACATCACCAAATTCTTGCCGACGATTATTTTCGAAACCCACATTTACATATAATACTGAATTGCCGATATAAAAATTATTTCTTAATGAAAACTTGTAGTGACCAATATTTTGATATGGCACAAACTGACTATACGATTTCAAGTCACCCGGCGTCGCTTCCTCAGTTCCGGCAGTTGAATCATTTAACGCAATTGGTTTTATAAATGCGCCAGTGCTGCCACGCTCTCCTTCAATTAATCCTGGTTTGAAATTGTAAATGCTGAAATGGAAATGAGAGTATCCCCAACTTTTATTCAGGCCTATGTAACCGCTTCCGGCCATCTCTTTAAAGCACGAATTGAAAACATATCCATCGTTAACATTCTGGTAAGAATGTGCCCTTTTGCTGCTAAATCTTCCAAGCCACACAAAACCTTTTTGATTGCCTGTTATATCTGCTGAATATCCAATGAGACCATTGTTGGTCTGGTAGTTACCAAGAAGATTTGCATGGACTTTTCCCGGTGCAATAGGATCCGCAGAAAGAATATTAATTACGCCCGCCATCGCATCGCTACCGTACATAATGCTCCCCGGTCCTTTCAGGATCTCCACTCTATTTGCCGAATATTCATCAATCTCAATTCCGTGTTCATCGCCCCATTGTTGCCCCTCCTGCCTGATGCCATCGTTCAAGACGACAACACGATTATAACCGAGGCCACGAATCTCCGGCTTTGAAATTCCAGGACCTGTTGTCACTTGAGAAATCCCGGGTTGTTTTGCAATGGCGTCAATGATGTTGGTTGAAGGAGTTTCAAGTAATTCCTTTTTTGAGATTACCGAAATAGGAGTTGGTGTTCTCTTGATTTCTGTAGCTTTTGAAACGCCTGTTATTATTACCTCTTCCTGTTCGATAACAGAATGAGAAAGCGAAAAATTTACTCTGAATTCTCCGCTCACATCAACCCGCTTTGTGATAGTTGAGTATCCAAGATATTTAACCTCCATAAGAAAATTTCCTGCCGGAAGGTTATGAATAATATAGTTTCCCTTCTCATCACTAATGGCTCCGGCTTTAATTTCATGAACGAAGACAGTTGCACCAATCAGGGGGGTATTGTTTTTTATGTCAGTGATGATTCCACTGAGAGAATTCTGCGGATATAATTTTTGAAAACTAAAGACACAGAATAGCGTCATTAGTAAAATGAAATTCCGTTTCATCAGATGGTTTTTAATATGAAGAATAGAACTCCTGAATAAAATCAGGAAGAGATAATATCAGACTACCGAAGGAGGTCCTCGGCCTTGCTTAATGATAACAACGGAAGAAGAGTGAACAGAAGTGAAATAAAACTTCTGCGGTACTACAATGAATAAAATCGATGGAAGACTTACCAGCTCATTCAATGAAAACGCAGGAAAGAAATTCTGCAATGCCTTGCAGTGAATATGTTTCTCGCCAACGACATTTTCATTCAAATGAACATCGTGGGTGTCTTCATGATTTGCAAGAAGGTGAAGCAGCCCGTCAGGCGTGGTTTCAATGAAGAAAACCAGTAGAAGGAAAATGGAAAATATTTTTCTTAATGCGAGCCTCATCTGCATCAAAATTAAGTAATCCATTTAGCAAACTCCTACCTTGCCTTTATTGCCTGGAGTATTTTCCATGTTATACAAAATAGATATTATAAAAAGATTATTTGACAACATTTGATTGAACCTTTGAAAATCGCAAGCATCCCACTCTCGCCTATCTAAAATGTTTAAAAGAACGTCAGAACGAAAGGGTCATAAGTTAAAAAGCAATATCTTTGATCAAATAATTGCGTTGTCACTCTAACGGAAAGTAATATGAAAATCATTTTTGCCATCCTCCTTGCCTTTTCCTTCTTCATATCATATTCCCAGGTATGGGAACAAACCAAGGGCCCAAATGGGGGTGATATCAGGTGCCTGGCCCTGAACTCAAGCGAGCACATCTTTGCCGGAACGCAGGGAGGCGGAGTTTTTCTTTCCACAGACAATGGGGCCACGTGGACTGCCGTCAACAATGGTTTGACATCAACAGATGTCTGGGCATTGATCGTTACGTCGGACGATCAGGTGTTTGCTGGAACATATGGCGGTGGCATCTTTCATTCTGTGGATAATGGTATGAGTTGGACACAAGTGAACAATGGACTTACAAATCTCTTTGTAACTACTTTTACGATCAATTCAAGCGGGCACATCTTTGCAGGAACTGCTTTAGAAGGTGGTGGTGTCTATCGTTCTACAGACAATGGAAACAGCTGGACTCTAGTCATGAATGGGCTGACCAATACATATATCTACGATCTAACTATCAATTCATCCGATGAGCTCTTTGCTGGAACGTGGGGCAGCGGCGTTTTCAAGTCAACGGACAATGGCGACACCTGGACTGCAATAAACAATGGGCTCACTGGCCTGTTCGTTGTTTCCCTCGCAATCGATTCCAACGGCTACATTTTCGCCGGAACAGATTTTGGTGAAGGGATTTACAGATCTACAGACAATGGAGATAACTGGACTATACTACCTCTCGATTCGATAAATAATGTTTACGCAATTGTGTTCGATTCCGCCGGTAACACCTTTGCCGGTACCTACGGCGACGGTATTTTTACTTCCTCTGACAACGGAGATAGCTGGTCACCGGTCGATTCAGGTCTCACCTCTACCTATGTACTTTCAATGGTAACAAACTCAAATAATGATGTTTTCGCGGGGACATATTTTGGCGGTGGAGTTTTTCGCTCCACAGACAGCGGCGATTTCTGGACGCCGTCTAATATAGGACTCGTTGCAACGGAGGTGCGTGCCCTGGCGGTAAACTCTAGTGATGACATCTTCGCAGGAACCTATGGCAGTGGTGTTTTCCGTTCTACCGATGGGGGTGATGCCTGGGTGAAGATCAATTACGGATTACCTGCTGCTTATATAAGTAGTTTGGCGATCAATGCCATCGGAGACATTTTTGTGGGAGCTGACTTTGTTGATGGCTACGGAGGTGTTTTCCGATCGATGGATAATGGTTTAACCTGGGTTGATCTTAATGACGGTGTCATTACGACTGATGTGAGGGCTCTGGCCATCAATTCACAGGGACACATTTTTGCAGGGACGTACCTGGGCGGCGGTGTTTACCGATCAACGGACAATGGGGAGAACTGGACGCAGATCAATAATGGCCTCACTTGTCCTTATATCTGGGCTTTTGCGATCAACTCAAATGATGATCTTTTCGCTGGAAGTTTTGGTTGTAATGTTGGCGTTTTTAGGTCAACGGACAACGGGGACAACTGGATTCCGGTAAATAATGGGATGACAGTGCCGGAGGTAACAGCGCTTGCAATCAATTCCAATGATGATATTTTCTCCGGCGCTTATTATGGTGGCGGCATGTTCCGCTCTACCGACAACGGTGATAACTGGATGCAGATAAATAACGGACTTACAAATACCAATCCTCAGGCAATAACAGTTGATTCAGGCAATCAGGTTTTTGTTGGAACTTCTGGCGGCGTTTTTAGATCGACTGACAATGGGGATAATTGGACCATAATGAATGATGGTCTCACGGTTCTTGATGTTCGCTCCATGGCAGTGAGTCCCGCTGGATATGTTCTTGCGGGCACAGCAGGGGGAGGAGTATTTCTTTCGAGTTTACCAACAGCAGTTGAAGCGAATTTTTCTTCAGACATACTTCTTGAACAGAATTACCCAAATCCTTTTAATGCGACAACTACAATACGTTATCACCTTCCCACACAATCGCATGTGTCTCTTAAAGTGTTTGACATTCTTGGTCGGGAACGGGCGGTACTTGTTAATGACATCGAATCCCCGGGAACAAAAACGGTAGAATTTGATGCTACACAGATTGGGACTGGGGTTTACTTTTGCAAACTCCAAACTGGTGAGCATACAGAGACGAAAAGGATGACGGTTGTACGATAGAAAGTGGTAGAATGATTGCTCCTCTTCACCGTAATCTTCAACCTACATTTGACTTGACCATTTCGCAAATATATATTCCAATAAAATAGATAGAATATGTGAACTCGCTATGTCCTTTCCGGACATAAGCTTTAATCATATTCCCAAATAAATCTAAGCATGAGAATAGCAAAGTAGAATTTCTGTAATACCTTATAACTAAGATATAAAAACGAAAACCGGATTGCTCCGGCTTCGCTTGTTCGATAATCAATTTTACAGGCAACTTCAAAAAGGATTAAGGCGGTAAAGTTATCCAATACTTATCCAGCCTGCAAATGACCTAAATATTGAGTTGATATGGTAATTCTGTCTCCTTATATGTACCCTAACAATTCTTGCCCCTCATAATACATTTATTTATAACAAGTACCTCTTTACTATGTGCCCCAAGCGGGAATCGAACCCGCACCGCCGTTGCGGGCGACAGGATTTTAAGTCCTGCGTGTCTACCAGTTCCACCACCAGGGCAATCTGTTTTATATAATTCTTTTTTCGGTCAGCATCTTCATAATCATCATCACAAAAAGTAAGCTATCCATGCTTCCTTCCTGAGCGGGAGACGAGACTCGAACTCGCGACCCCAACCTTGGCAAGGTTGTGCTCTACCAACTGAGCTACTCCCGCTAATAACCTAAAATTCCGCATTTACACAGTAAGCTGCGGCCATTTTTGTGGAGGGGCAAATATAAACAAATAGCAAAATGGAGTAAAAACAACCGGCTTTCTTAAAACGTGAGGGGTTTAACCATTCTTCATCCACAACACAATAAGATGAGATCTTCAAAGATTCAACCGTAATTTTTTCTACTTATGATGCTGCATAATATATTCATCATAGAGCTACATGATAAGCGTAATCACTCGTTGCAGTTTATAAAATAATATTCTAAAACCTGTAGGTTTACATTATGCCATACATCTCGCAGAAAGGCCGCATCATGCCGGCATCCCCAATTCGGAAATTGGTGCCGTATGCAGAGCACGTCAAGCAGCAAGGAAAAAAAGTATATCACCTTAATATAGGCCAGCCTGATATTGAAACTCCGCAGGAAGTTTTCGAGGCCGTGCGCAACATACATTTTAAGGTACTGGAGTACAGCCATTCAGCAGGGATAGAAAGTTTCAGAAGAAAGCTCGCCGAGTATTACAAGAAGTATGACATCGAAATAAATTATACCGATCTTCTTATCACCACAGGCGGGTCGGAGGCGATAACCTTTGGACTGATGGCCACGCTCGATCAGGGAGATGAGATCATCATTCCTGAACCTTTCTATGCAAATTACAATGGCTTTGCCATAGCAGCCGGAATAGTGATCAAGCCTATCACCTCGCATATAGAAAATGGGTTTGCGCTGCCGCCTATCGCGGAATTTGAAAGGCTCATCACTGCTAAAACAAAAGCTATTCTTATCTGCAATCCAAATAATCCAACCGGATATTTATATTCAAAAGAGGAACTTGAACAACTGAAAGAGGTAGTGATTGAGCATGATCTGTTTTTATTTGCCGATGAGGTATATCGTGACTTTTGCTATGATGGCAAGCAGCATTTTTCAGTGTTGAATCTATCAGGTCTGGAAGACCATGCGATTGTGATCGATTCCGTTTCAAAGCGATTCAGCATGTGCGGGGCACGGGTAGGTAACATCATCTCAAGAAATAAAAAGGTAATTGAGACAGTGCTGAAGTTTGCCCAGGCACGGTTGAGTCCACCCACCTTCGGACAGATTGCCTCTGAAGCAGCATTGGACGTGTCCTCAGATTATTTCACAAGCGTAAAATCGGAATATATAAGTCGTCGCAATCTGATGGTGGAGACGATGAACAACATCCCCGGTGTTTTCTGCCCCAACCCCGGCGGTGCATTTTATACCATTGCCCGTTTTCCCATTGATGACAGCGACAGATTCTGCCAGTGGCTGCTTGAATCATTTTCATACCAAAATCAAACAGTAATGCTGGCACCAGCCACAGGTTTCTATGCTACAAAAGGTTTAGGTTTAGATGAGGTGAGAATTGCATATGTTTTAAATAACGGCGAGATGAAAAAGGCTTTCGAATGTCTAACGCTTGCATTAAAAGAGTATCCTGGAAAGAAATAATACCACATTAGGCATTCCTGAATCTTAGTTAAAAGTGCTATCCTCCCATTAGCAAAATTTTTCTCTGCAGATTGTTAAAGTATTTTTTACCAGCGCAATGGAATTGCTCTCGAAACTTACTCCTGCTGAAACCCTGATGTTGCTCAAGCCATCAGATTCGAGATTGCGCGATCTTATGAAGTTTACACTCATGGATCTGTTAGCGCGCCATGTGTTGCAGATGCCAAACTTCGATAAGCAGCCGGTGCAGGGAACGGCAACGCTTCATTTTGCTTATGTGATTGTTGGAAGGACTTTCAAAAGGGAAGAACCAAAGCTCCATGAGATGATCTTCCTCTATCCTTATTATAAAAAGCCTAATGCAAAAATATTGTTTCGGCACCTCATTCAGATGGCATTGAAAGCATCAAAAGGAGAGGAGCATTTCAAGAAAAAATTCCTGCTTGATTCGCCGGAGTTGAAGCCAATGATAAAAATCGGATTCTGGCAGCGTGTGTTCGGCTCATTTGCCCATACAGAGGAGGGTAAAATTAAGAGTGAAGAGGTGATCCTTTATTTTAATCGACTTGATAAAGAGCTTCCCTTGCTTATGAAAGATGATAAAGAAAAGGCGGATGCTTATATCAATGCGGTGAAAGGGAATGTGCTCCTTTTAAATGCTTTGAAGTTTGAGCTTTTACATCTGATAGGCCTGGAGATCACAAATGTGGAAGAACAGGTAGAGGGTGGAGGCTAGTTTACGGTAGATTAAGCAGCACGGCGCTGACCTATCGCTATCATTCTCTTCTTTCCTAAAATGCGTGCAGAGTGATGTATACCAAGTGTAATGG
>JACCZV010000249.1 GCA_013695775.1 Chitinophagales bacterium
CTATAAATGGAGCCGCTCGTGAACATGATGCCGGCTGAAATACCCAGGTTTGTATTTCCGGCATCAAAATAACCGACAGCGTGCTTCACACCTGTAAACTACACATTGCTAATGGTAATGCCTGAGGTATCGAAGAAGTCGTACATCATTTGTTCCACCGTATACGAGGTATCAACAAAGAGCTGAGCTGAAGTGCCAACGGTAGAGAAGCAGAAGAGAAACAGGGTGTAAATTTTTTTCATAGTGAGCGATTTGATGTAGTTGAGCAATAGCCTAAAGATATGAACTTTTATAAAATGTGCGATCGTATTATCCGGGCAAGAATCACTTCCTAATTTTTTTACTCTCTAAAAACGTAAGCCAATCCTCAAGCTGCGTTTTTTTCAATACACGCGGAAACTTATGCTGCCCGCCCAGCTTTCCGTATGCACGCATCCAATCAATAAAAAATTTTGTTGGTAGAATTTCAACTAAAACCTCTTTCAAAGCAGATGTTCGCTCGAGCGCGTAATCATCATTTAACTTTTTCAGCTGTTCATCAAGTTTTTCCTGAAAAAGTTTTGCATCTACATTATCATCACATCCTATCCACCAATGATGCGCAAATAAGTCCTCATACGGAATTCCCGCTACCGCGAATTCGCGTACATCTATAGCTAATTCTTTACTCACCATTTCAATGGCCCTGTTCATGTTGTCTACTGAAAGGTGTTCTCCTGTTAAGCTGAGATAATGTTTCGTTCGTCCAACGATGATAATTTCTGATCTTTCCTTTGAAGTAAATTGAATTACATCACCCAGAAGATATCTCCAAGCACCGGCACAAGTTGTCAGCAAAAGAGCATAGGGCCTGCCCTCCTCTGTTTCGCCAATGTGAAGTGCTTTCGAGCCGGTACGCAATTCCCCATCTTCATCAAAATGATTTTCATCAAAGGGAATAAATTCATAATAATTTCCTGTAGAAAGAAGCATTTTCATCCCCTCACTTTCGGGCTGGTCGGCAAAGGCTATAAAGCCCTCTGAAGCAAGGTAGGTATCAATGTCAACTACTGGCCGTCCAAATAATTTTTTAAATCCAGCACGGTAGGGTTCATAGGACACTCCGCTGTGTACATAACACTGGAGGTTCGGCCATATGTCATGAATGGTTTCTACATTATTATATTCAATGATGCGCTCAAGCATGATCTGTATCCAGGCCGGTACTCCAACAAGAATAGATACATCCCATTTGGAAGCCTTGCGTGCTATTTCGTTCAGCTTTTTATCCCAATCTTTTTCTTTAGCAATTTTCTTCCCGGGCTTGTAAAAAACCTGAAACCAGAACGGAATCTTCCTTGCACTTATACCACTTAGATCTCCTTCAAAATAGTTGCCCCTCTTGTTTAAATCTGTGCTACCACCGAGCATTAGAATTCGCTTCTCAAATATTTTGGGTGAAAAATGAAAATGCCGTGCAGAGAGTATTTGCTTTACAGATGCACGTTTAATTGAACGTATCATATCCGTAGTGAGTGGAATTCGCTTGCTTGCTGACTCAGATGTACCGGAGCTCAGCGCAAAATATTTGGTTCTGCCAGGCCAGCATATATTGTTTTCACCCTCCAGTGTGCGATGCCACCATTGATGAAGTATAGAATTATAATCATAAGCAGGGACCCTTTCTCTAAATGCTTTAAGAATGTCGGGGGCCATCAGAATATCATAGAAGCGGTAGTATTTACCAAACTCTGTAAAAGCTGCTTTTCTTAACAGTCGCTTTAACTGACGCTCTTGCTGTTTATAAGCATTTATTGGTAACAACCGATGTCGTTGTTCTATAAGCCGGTCATTCAATGCAATGGTTCTATCTATCAGTGGTCCAAGAAGCGGCATGCATCATTTTCTAATAAAGATACTATGTGAATTTTTTATGCAAGTGGAAATATATGCTGCGACCAATGTAGGCGAGCATGGTAAATTATAATAAATCATATGAAGGTTGATTTGTATTGACCGGTGAATGCATGTCAATAATTAACTTCATATTTGCCGTGTAGACCATATCATTTGGAATCATACGAGCAAATAGAAATTCCGGAAGAAGAACTGGTATCCAGGCTTTTTAAAAAAGACCAGGTTGCGTTTTCGTATCTCTACGATAACTATGCTGCAGCGCTCAATGGGGTAATATACCGCATTGTAATGGATGAAGATTCTGCTGAGGATGTATTGCAAGAGGTCTTTATAAGGATATGGCACAACTTCACTCAGTACGATAAGACGAAGGGAAAATTATTTACCTGGATAGTAAATATTGCGCGCAACCTGGCTATTGACCACACCCGATCTAAAAGTTTCAAAAATCAACAAAAAAACCTGGATGTAGATAAAATCGTAAATTATATAGATTTAAAAAAAAACACATCTTTTAATCCGGATAAGATTGGCTTAAAGGCGATGCTTACGGAGCTAAAACCCGAACAGAGGCAAATATTGGATCTGGTATACTTTAAAGGATATACACAAGCCGAAGTAGCAGATGAATTGAATATTCCTTTAGGAACAGTGAAAACAAGAATACGAATGGCCTTAATTCTTTTACGCGCGATCGTTTAAAGTGGAATGGCCTTAATTCTTTTACGCGCGGTCGTTTAAAGTGGATACGAAAGAATACATAGAATCCGGGGTTTTAGATCTATATGTTTCAGGACTTCTTTCAGTAGAGGAAATGAGAGACGTAGAGCTAAAGGCATGTCAGAACACCGATGTAAAGTTGGAGTTAGAGATGCTGCAGTCCGCTCTTGAGCGCTTTGTGATGAAGCATTCCATGATACCCAACCCAAGGGTAAAGGATAAAATACTGAAAGATATTTACAGCAACACTGCAACACATAAAAGTTCAGCAATTTTTTCTTCATCTAAAAAGACGCTCTACGAAGAACCCGATCTAAAAACAGATAATTCCCGGGCCCCTGCGGTTCATAAAATGCCTCTTAAAAAAAATTACTCCCTTGTTGCCGCGGCCAGCATCATTTTATTAGCGGTAATGACCGGGCTTTCATTTTATTTTTACGACCAATACAGGCAGTCAAAGGAACAAATTGCTGATTTGGAAGAACAGCAATTGAATGTGGGTCAGTTAGTGAGTCAAATGCAAACTGACAAAAAACAGAATAAAGAAAAGCTGAAGGTTCTTACCGATGTCAATATGGTTCGGGTTACCATGAAGGGCACTAAAAAATCACCTGAAAGCATGGCAATGGTCTATTGGAATAAGGATACCAAAGCAGTATATCTTGATATTAAAGTGTTGCCTCCTGTACCCGATGCAATGCAATATCAGTTGTGGTCTATTGACCCTACAAAGGGGCCGGTGAATGCAGGTATGATTAGTACTACCAATGGTGAAATAATAAAGATGATTGATGCACCGGGAGCTGTTGCGTTCGCTGTTACGCTTGAGCCTCAAGGTGGCAGTAAAACCCCAACACTTAAAGAGATGGTTGTTATGGGCACAGTGAGTTCGTAAATTTCTATCAGGGCTTTTTGTGGAAAACCCCAAAGCCCCTTTCAAAACTTTTAATATTTTTATTTCGATTTCACATTAAAGTGAAACGATTACATGTATTCACCGAAAGCACAAAAAGATCTCATCGATCTTTCATCACGTTTGCTAAAGAATAAGCATCGTGATACCTCTTCCCGTTCAGAAGACTTTGAAGAAATTAAAAACTTGCATGAGGCGATTCGTTATCATGAATGGCGTTATTATATTTTGTCAGAGCCAGTGATCACTGATTTTGAGTATGACCAGTTGTATAACAGGTTAAAAAGTCTGGAAAAAAAACATCCCGATGCCATCACACCCGATTCACCGACACAAAGAGTAGCCTATGACCTTACAAAGGAGTTTCCAGAGGTAAAACACCTGGTGCCCATGTTGTCGCTTGACAACTCTTACGATGAAAAAACCTTGATTGACTGGGATCGCAGGGTTAGAGATCTTACAGGTGAAAACGAAATTACTTATAGTGTTGAACCCAAATTTGATGGGGCGGGCATTTCCGTTGTTTATGAAAATGATGTGTTGGTGCGCGGTACCACACGAGGAAATGGTTCGGTAGGTGAAGAGATCACTAATAATATCAAAACACTGAGGTCAATTCCATTGAAGGCAAATTTTTCCAGATATGGAATACATAAAATCGAGATACGAGGTGAGGCGATGATCAATAAAGAATCATTCAAAAAATTAAATCAGAGGCGTGTTGCACAAAACCTTCCTCCTCTTGCAACGGCGCGTAATTCAGCTTCTGGTGGCATAAGGCAGCAGGATCCGAAAGATGTGGCTGAAAGAAATCTCGAAGCTTTTCTCTATAACGTAAGCTATGCAGAGGATAGGGATCTAAAGGATTTGCTTGGAACAACACTGCCTGCACACTCTGAAAACATTGCGATGCTCTTTCGACTTGGTTTTAAAACTCCGCACGGCGAATTAAAAGTTATGAAAGGAATAGAGGCAGTGGTGAAAGCATGTAAAGAGTTCGAGGAGCGCAGAGACGCCCTTGCGTATGAGATTGATGGCCTGGTAATAAAAGTTGATCAGATTAGACTTCAGAAAAAATGCGGATACACGTCGCATCATCCGCGATGGGCCATAGCCTTCAAGTTTGCTGCAAAGCAGGCTACAACAGTTTTACAAAAAGTAGAATTTCAGGTTGGAAGAACAGGGGCCATAACTCCGGTAGCAAAGCTGGAGCCGGTTGCCCTGGCTGGAGTTACGATCTCCTCTATCTCTATGTTCAATGAAGATTTTATCAACGAGAAAGACATCAGGCTTAACGACAGGGTAGTAATAGAAAGAGCCGGCGAGGTGATTCCTTATATCGTGATGGCTGTTGTAGAGGCACGTTCAGGAAAGGAAGAGAAAATCCGTTTTCCAAAAAAATGCCCATCATGCGGTGAGCAATTGTTTAAGCCTGAGGGCGAAGCAAACTGGCGCTGTGTGAATGTCAATTGTCCGGCTCAGGTAGTGGAACGGTTGATTCATTTTGTATCAAAAGATGCCATGGACATCCGTGGGTTGGGTGCTGCTACCATCTTTGAATTTGTTCAACATGGTTTTCTGAAATCTATTCCAGATATCTATCGCCTCAATTATGACTTAATTCGTCATCTGGAAGGATGGAAGGAAAGATCAGTCAGCAATTTAAAAAATGGAATTGACGTTTCCCGGAAACAGCCGTTGCACCGTTTATTGTATGGATTAGGAATCAGGTTTATTGGTGAAACCACTGCCAAAAAACTTTCTGAACAAATCCATGACCTGCTGGATCTTAGGGGATGGACTCTTGAGCAATTGATGACGATGGAGGATATTGGCCCTAAGGCAGCAACGAGCATATATGAATTCTTTCAGGCAGAGGCAAACCTTGCGATGATTACAGAATTGCGGGAGATGGGCGTTAATATGGTCTTTGAAGGAAGAAAAAAATCACAGGCAGGAAAGCTGGCGGGCCATACTTTTTTATTCACCGGAACCTTGAAGATGAAACGCGGCGATGCCGAAGCTCTTGTAGAACAAAACGGGGGGACCCTATTAGGCTCAGTAAGTGCGAAACTGGATTATCTTATCGTTGGCGACGATGCAGGATCAAAACTTCAGAAAGCTGCGAAGCTCGGAACGGTAAAAATTATAGATGAAGATGAATTTTTAAAAATGGTTTAACGCCTAATCGTTGTAACATCTCTTACAGCTTAGTAAATAAACATGCTACTCAATCACCAGCTTTTTAATATAGCTCTCGGCTCCCGCCTGAATTTTAACAAGATAAATTCCGCTGTTTAACGAGTTAAAGTCGTCGAAATTAATTTGTTGTTGATGATTTCCTGCTGTCTGCAATTGGTTCAGCGTTGCGAAAACTTCTCTGCCGGTGAAATCTGTGATGGAAATATTCACATCACTTTCAGCAGTAAGGTTATAGGCGAGCGTAAACTCGCCATCATTGGGGTTGGGAAAAATATTTAAGGTACTGAACTGATTTACCAATCCATCTATTCCCACGGGATACTCTGAAACGGTAACATCATCTAAGTAGACGTTATTTCCTGCTGTGCCGCCTGTTAATTCAAACTTGAAGCGGACATTATCTGTGGCAAGAGATGAGGGTAATTCCACCATGCCCAATGACCAGTTATTAGATGTAGATCCTGGTGTAAAGTATGAGCCCCAGGCGCCATTGTTTATCAGGTTAACACCACTGATGGTATATCGCAGCATCCATGTTTCACCGCAGTTTGTGGAGGCATAGACCCTTAGCACATCATCCATTTGCTCAAGCACTGATGTGGACGAAGCAGCCGCATATCGGAATGACAGGTATGTAGCCTGCATATCCGTAAGATCGAGAGCAGGGGTAACAGCATAATCAATGTCCCCTTTATCTCCATAATAATTCGAAACAACCAAAGAATTGGAACTACCATAACCCGCGGTAGAGGCTAAATTCCAATATGAATCATTGTCATCTGAATTCACCGTAATCCAATCATTTGAAAATTGAGTCTGATTTTCAAATCCCTCATAATAATAATGAGCATATTGAGCAAGAAGCGGGCTTACATAAATGTCTTTTGAGATTGTGGCTGACCCTGTTGCGTTCGATGAGGTAAGGGTTACAGTATGTTGACCTGGATCACTGAAGATCACGGTCGGATTTTGTTCAGTAGAGGAAGCAGGGGTTCCACCTGAAAATTCCCAATTCCAGCTTGTAACATCACCATTCCACGAGAAATCTGCAAACAAAACATCAGCACCCTGGCAGATAAAGTAATGGTTGGGATTAAAGTCTGCGTGGGGTGCACAAGCTCCTATGTAACCATCGTTGGTGCCCGTGGCTTCAAGGTTTGAAGACGACCATAAATTATTTCGATCTGATACAGTTGTGTTTAATACCCCCCTCATAACAGCGGACTGCCCTTCGGAGAACAT
Organism: Chitinophagales bacterium; assembly: GCA_013695775.1. GTDB lineage: Bacteria > Bacteroidota > Bacteroidia > Chitinophagales > UBA10324 > JACCZZ01. The sequence goes on from JACCZV010000249.1 coordinate 6,974, forward strand.
TCTATAACAGTAAGAATATTCCATATAGTTTTGAACATTTTCAATTATTCCAGGAGTGCAAATAGAGCCGTCCAGGTTGCATGTGGTCCACCCTTGTGTTTCGGGAGTGTCGAAAATTCCATCATCACCACATTCAACCCCGGGGAAATTTGTAGAGCCCCATACATGAGGCAGATTGAGGTAATGGCCAACTTCATGAGTCAGTGCCCGGCTGGTTGTCACATTCCCTGATTCAATGCTGCCGACATAATCGGAAAGTATTACTATCCCATCTAAAGGAGCTAAAAAACCATCTACGCTGGAGGGATAATATGCGTAGCCTGCCGCACCACTTGAGATACTATTTACTACCCATATATTCAGATACATATTTCT
>JACCZV010000260.1 GCA_013695775.1 Chitinophagales bacterium
GTGATAGATAATCTCGCGAAATGGGGCATTTCTGTATTTCTATTTTATTTTGAAAAAGCTGTTAAATAAGCTTTAAACCTCCGTTACTAATTCGTCTTCATCGCTTATGAAAAATAATTTCAGTAAAGCCTTTTGACATTATTTTGATTCTTTTAAAAAATAATATTTTATGTACTAAAATTTATGGCACAGTAAGCAAAGCAGTGGTTAAAATGTCTCTAATTCAATCTTTAAATATTGAATTGCTGAATGTAACAAAGATATATATACTGTTTGGCCTTGTCAATAGCCAAATCTGGGTATGGCTAAAAGATTTCGACGGGTCATTAAATAGTGATCTGAGGTTTATTATTTTAATGCTTCGGCGATTTAACGAAATTGGTACCTATTTTTGTAAGGGGAATTTAATCTCTATTTATCTTCTGATAGCATCCCAAATACTGCTTCCCTATTAAAGCTAAAGAATCACGCTGGAACTACTAACTCAATTCCTTTGGTCAAAAGAAATTTCCTGCCATCCAATAAATGCCCACGAAGAATCCAGAGGCAAGTGACCAGGCGCCAACTTCAGTAATTCCATGCAGAAGAACTTCCTTTGTATACTTATTTCTCTGAAGCATGTAGTCTTTTAAAAAGTGCAGTTTGTTTTTCATGGCGGCTATATTTAATTATGATGTAAAGATGAGGTGTCAAATTGTTGTTGTCAATCGCCAATTCTGGTGACAGCATATAAAAACTGTTTATAAGCAATGAAGTCTTCTTAGAATAAGAAGAAACGTAATAACAGTTATTTATCAGCTTAATACCATCTAGTTAATAGCAAATAACAATAGAATCATTATAAATCGCAATACCAGGTACACCATCTATAATAGAGCTATTACTATTGGTATAAAATGCAGAACCCTTGCAACCTTTAATTTATTGATGCCTGGCCACAATCAATTCCATCAGGGGTAGCCATGGCTGCATTCGGTAACGGCTATAAGGTTAATTCACAGCCGGTGTCTCAATGCTTTTGATACGGCTTCGCTAACGGAGTTGACGTGAAGCTTTTTATAGATATGTTTTATGTGGGTATGAACAGTGTCGTAGCTGATCTTCATCTTATCAGCAACCATCTTATAAGAACAGCCATTAACCAAATTTTTCAGCACTTCTTTTTCGCGATCAGATAAATTAAAAGCATCCGCTTCAGCCGGAGCATTTTTTTGCTGCAGCAGATGCAGAACTTTGCGGGCAATAGATGGAGTCATAGGTGCCTCGCCATTATGCGCTTTCTTCACCGCCATAATAAGGTGAGTAAGGGATTTGCTTTTTACTATATACCCAGAGGCTCCGGCGCAGATGGCGTGAAAAACCTTGTCATCATCATCAAATACAGTGAGCATCATAATCACCTGGTCGGGAAATTTCTTTTTAATAGCGTAAGTCGCATCAATACCGCTGATGTCCGGCAATCCAATATCCATCAGCACCACATCAGGCGAATTAATTTCCACCAGTTCTACTGCTTTAGATGCATTTTCATAAGCGCCCAGCCATTCAAATTCGACATGAGAGGTGAAAAGCAATTTTAGGGAATCGCGGATTCGTTTGTTATCGTCGAAGACAATTATCTTTATTGAATGCATTGTGGTGAAATTGAATTGATTTTAACGGCATTAATCGCTAATTCTGTTTACCACCCCCTCTTATCGAGCCTTCATGGTTACTTTTACAGGCGCGAGAAGACGAATCTGAGTTCCTTTTCCATTCTTCGAACCAATAAAGATCTCGGCTCCAATTTCAGCAGCGCGTAGTTTCATGTTGTTGATTCCATTGCCATTGTAGATGATTGCCTGATTTACATCGAACCCTTTGCCATTGTCGTGCAGTTCAACAATAACCCTATGATCGGCTTGACCGATTAAGGCATTTATCTTTGAACAGCATGCATATTTCACTGCGTTATAGATGGCTTCTTTAAAAATGAGAAAAATATTTTTGCGCTGTTCAATCGAAAGACGCAGAGTTTCTGAAATATTTTGTATTTCAAAAGAGAACTCTATATTACGTGTTGCAAGTAAGTCAGCCGCGTAATTCCTCATCCTGGAAAGAAGTTTTTCAAAACTATCATTAAAAGGATTAATTGCCCACACAATATCACTCATATCATCAACCAGTTCGTGTGATGATTCCTCAATTTTTTGTAATAGCATCTTAAGATGAGCTTGCTTTTCTTCAGCAAGCTGCTGCGCCATTTCACTGTAGTAGGAAATGCTCCCGAGGGTAGAACCAATGTTATCGTGCAAATCGCGTGCAATGCGGGTACGTTCCTGTTCGCGGGCCAACTGACGCTTTAACAATTGTGCGGTGTCAAATAATGGATATTGCTTTACAATCTTTCCGTTCTTAAAATAGTCAACCGTAATTCCTTTAATATTCATAGATTTTTCTGTTAAGGGTATGCCGGGCACACCTGCAAGATGAATCGCCGTCCACATAATCATCGATACTACCCTGTTACCTTCGGCAATTTGATCCTCAACAACTATCTTGTTGTGCTTAAAGGTTTCAGCATAATTTTGATATTGAACCATGTATTGGGATTTATTCAATTTTTGTCCAAAAAAGTCTGCTGTAAAATCTTCAGCCAGATGGGTATCATTATCCTTCATACGCACAGTGCCAAACGCCTCATGCCACTCTTTGGCTATTCGCTTATTTCTTTTCTGGTCCATAATTAATTGATTGATATGTATGATGACACTTGGCGTGGGCAACAGTATGCAAACTATCTCCGCATGTTTGAATTAGGCAAAAGAATAACCTGGCGCGCATGAAGTGCCAATATAATAGAATTAACCTTGTATATTCATATTTGACACTACCTTCGGCACAATCATGAATGCCCGGTTTTGTAATATTTATAATCATATATTTAACCAACTACGCAACGTTGCAGCATGAGATCAATTGTATTTTAAGCAGGTGTAAATCAGAAATAACATTTAATTATTCATATGTATGAAAATATTCTTCTCAACACTCTTTGATAGGGAAACCTATCCTCACAATATTTTCAAACAGAATGGGGTAGCTGCGGGAAGCATGCATTTAGGGGTGCATGGGTTGATGAATTTTATCGGGCTGCATCTCGGCATTCCAAAACCCTTATCCAATTCCATAAAAAGAATATTTGATTACAGGAAAAATCTACATGCAAACTCAAAAGAGTCATTCTATCATCAATCCCTTGAAGCCAATGATCTGGATGTAGCAACGACACTGCTTGCATGGCGTGATGAATTAAAGCTTGCTGGATGGGATTTTAAACTGAATAGATCAGCTTCATCACGTCTGCGGGATATTGCAGCTTTAGAAAAAGATGGAATCGCTGTGGGATTCCCGGAAGCCTATCTGGAAATAATAAAGTTGCTCCAACAAAAAATCGATATACCTCTAAAGCACATTGTTGTTCATGAACCACTTCACTTGTTGCCTCCATTCATAAGAAAATTGTTTAGCCTACTTGAAAATTCAGGAGTAACAATTGAAGAACGAAAAAGCGATACAATAGAAGGAGCCTCCTCAGACCTTCACAACCTGCGGAATGTAATAACCGGAAAAGAGCCTAAGCGGAAATACGATTTGCAAAATGATGGGTCCATACAAATATTAAATTTTGGTGATATGCTCTCTGCCGCCAAAGGCGTTGCGGCCTTGATGGCAGACGATTCTTCATTCAAACCTATTATCATCAATGAGTCTAAAGACCCTTCTCTTTCTCTTGAATTACATGAAAAGGGCATGCCCTCAACTGGTCAGGCTCTGCATGCAGCTTCGCACCCCGATCTTCAATTGCTGGCAATAATGCCTGTGTGGTTATGGAAGCCGTATAACCCTCAGCAGGTGCTGGATTTTTTACTCTGCCCTTTAAACATTTTGCCGGTCGGTCTCTGCTTTAAATTGTCAAAAATGTTTTCTGAAAAACCTGGTATTGGCTTAGATGACTGGAGAGAAAAATTTGAAACCTACATTTCTAAAAATGAAAACAAAAAAGAAGTAATAAAACATACCCAGAGATTCAATTATCTTTTGAATGCTGCAACAGAAGCATCTGAAAAAATTTCAACCTCTAAGATCCGTGATTACTACAGTTATTTCTATAACATCTTCAATAGCCGGTGCAATGCAACATCCGATGAGCATTTAATTGAGCGTATGAAAAGATTGTGTGGCGCTTTCAGGGAACTGATTGATATTCTTGGAATGGTACAGGAATCGCTGAACAGGCTGGAGTTGCAGCAGTTGCTTAATCTTGTTCTTCGACCCATTTCTATTGTTCCGTTTGAAAGGGAAGCACACAGCGTGCATGAGATATCTAATCCCGGACTGTTGTGCGGGCAATGTAATGATCTGCTTTGGTTCGGCTTCACCTCACGAGGAGGTGTTCATGCCCTTTGGGATGTATGGACGCAGGATGAGCTCGAATGGCTGGCTAAAAAAAATATTCAATTAGAAACCCCGCAACAAAAGGCACAAAGGCATTTTTGGTTCATAACACAATGGCTTCGCTTTGTAAATAATAGGCTTATATTGATAGTACCTTCTGTGGTAGATGGGGAAGCTTCGCAGCCGCACCCATTCCAATCCGTTCTCGATGCTTGCTTCAGCAACCTGCATGATGTCACCATTCATGTGGAACAGCCTTCCCAAATGCAATTGCGTGGTAACAACAGGATAGAGACAAAAAAAGTCAACATAAACCCTATCCCTGCCTGGCCTCTATACTGGCAACTGAAGAATGGCGATTTGCTAAACAATCGCGAGAGCGCAGAATCCTTCAACTCATTGAGTAAACTCATTCATTATCCATATCAATGGGTGTTGAAGTATAAGGCTATGCTTACCCGGGGCAACGCTTTTTATATGCCGCCGCTGTACCTGTTTTATGGAAATCTTTCTCATGCCATCTTCCAGAAATTATTAACAATGGCGGATATTCTTATCGTAAAAGATGATGAGCTTAAAAAGAGATATGAATTACTTGTTGGCGAGATGACCATTACCCAGGGCTTGTTGTTGCATATTCCCGGTCAGGAAGGAACACTAAAATTTTTCAAAGAGTATTTGTTCGGAAGGTTTATAACCTTGCTTAAGATCATTAAAGAAAACCATTGGACTGTGGAAGGTTGCGAGCTAGAAATGCAGGGCAAGATAGGTGACGAATTAGTATTGGGAAGATGTGACCTTTTGTTGCAGCGCAAAAGAAAAGCTACTATAGAAAAAGCAATTGTTGATCTGAAGTACGCGAACACTAACAAATACCGTGATCTGATGTTGGGCAGTGAAGACCTGCAACTGGCAATCTATTCAAGACTTTTTCATCCTGAAGGAAAACACTGTGCAACCTCCTATTTTATTATCAGGGAGGGGAGAATGCTTACCACCTGCAGCGACTTTTTTAAGGGTGCAATAGCAATAAACACAGAACAAAAATTTTCAGAGACATACTCCCATCTGCTTCATCGAATGAGTAACACAATAAGTTTCAGACGATCCGAACTGACAAAGGGAAAAATTGAAGTTGGAGATAATGCATGCATTGAAGATCTTGATATATTTAGAAACGATAGTGAGGAGTATCTGCTACCGGAAATAAAAGGCGGAAATAAAGTATATTCAGAATACAATGAGTACATGACATTTATAGACTCTGAATGAAATTTGAAAACATCAGGCATATCACTGCAAGTGCAGGTAGTGGCAAAACTTATCGCCTTACCCAAGAATTAGCTGCATTACTAAACAAAAAAAATATTTCCCGTTATCATCCCTCACAAATTATTGCAACAACATTCACCCGCTCCGCTGCTGCAGAGCTAAGAAATCGCGTTCGCGAAGAAATATTAGATCAGGGTGATTTCGAAACCGCATCATTGCTTGATCAATCTTTGATCGGGACGGTTAACAGCATAGGCGGACAATTGCTTTCCCTTTATTCTTTTGATATAGGTCTTTCTCCAGTGCTCCGTGTAATAGAAGACGCAGAAAAAGAGGTCTTGTTTCAGGTTGCCGTATCTGATACATTAAATGAAGAAGTTCTGTCGAAAATGATTGAGTTAGGAGAACGGTTTTCGGTCAAACAGTCTGACATTAGGCAGGTCATACAATCAATTGCCGACAATGCAAGAAGCAATGAAATTAGTGGAGAGGCGCTCAAGGCATCAAGAGACCACTCTGTCAGCTCTATACTCTCCCAACTTCCGAAAGGCAATATAGATGTTTCAAAAATCAGATCAGAACTACTTGAAATAATTCCATCTATTAAAGCGGAGGTAAGCCGAATAAAGGATCAAACTAAGATAACAGAAAAATGCCTGCGAGACTTAGATAGATTTTATTATCATCTAAAATATGACTATAATATCCCATGGGCAGATTGGGTAACACTTGCAAAGCTTTGTCCAGGAAAAAAAAGTCAGAAAGCAGGATTGTTTGATGAAGTCATTAAGCGGGCTTCCGCTCACATGGAATTTTCCAAATTTCAAAATGATCTCAAAGACTATATAAATCTATGCTTCAATATGGCAATAGATTCATTGCAGATTTATCACACTTTAAAAAAAGAACGTGGCCTTATAGATTTTATTGACGAGGAGGCATACCTGATCTCTGCACTTGACAAGCCTGAAGTAAGAAAGCGGTTTGCTCATCAATTTAAAATATTAATGGTGGATGAATTTCAGGATACCAGCCCACTGCAGCTTTCATTGTTTCTTAAAATTTCTTCTTTAGTAGAAAAGGTGATTTGGGTGGGTGATCCGAAGCAATCCATTTA
>JACCZV010000261.1 GCA_013695775.1 Chitinophagales bacterium
GTCCAGGGTTGCTTTTGAAACATCTACTCCAATGTTAAATCTGTACTGCATTTTTTGAATTTGGTTTTTAAAGCTTAACAAAGATGACCATGTTCATGAGCTTCTTTGAAACCTTAATAATAAGCCCCAGGCTTGAATTTCTATTTGAAGCATCTCATAAACAAAAACAGCAGTCTGCATCAACGGATGGGCCTGAAATAGCTGGTCGGTCTTATAGTTCACTGCTGTAATTCGGCCGTTAGAGTTATCAACAATTTTATGTTCTTAACAAAAGAAAAAGAAACAAAAAGAAAATATAATAATAGTCGCAAAGTGAGTACAAATCACTTTGCAAATCTAAAGGTTGGTCAGGGGACCAACAGCGGCAGGAAATCTCAGGAATTATGTAAGACGGATCATTTCACATTTTCCTATACCTTATCAGCGAGGACGCGAACCAAGGGGCATATCCTTGTGTCGAGTTATGTGACTGATGAAAATAAATATATACATAGTATTTAAATCGAAAATAATATTTACCTATACATTTTCCTCTCCTTTGTTTCTAAAAAGTTCGCATGAATAAACAGGTTATAGAAACCCCAGCTGCACCTGCACCTATCGGTCCTTACAGCCAGGCTATCACTATAGGTAAAATGATTTTCGTTTCAGGACAGATAGCCATCGACCCGTCTACAGGCAATTTGATAAAAGGAGAGATCAAGACGGAGACCAATCAGGTAATGGAAAATATAAAAGCGATTCTCGCTTCTGGCGGAGCGGATTTTAGTCAGGTTGTAAAAACAACAATATATCTTGCAGATATGAATCAGTTTTCTGCGGTAAATGAGATCTATGGATATTATTTTTCAGGCAATTTCCCAGCCCGGGAAACAGTGCAGGTAGCAGCCTTACCGATGAAAGCAAATGTAGAAATTTCGATGATCGCACATCTCTGATTCATTTTCAATAAAAACTATAAGGAGTTGACGGCGTATAATGAATCCACCAGGTGAAATATTATTTTCCAACGAGGTACACTCCACAAAATATCAGCCCCATTCCTACATAATCTATTGCACCAATCGGTTCACCTGCAAGCAAACCCCAGAAAACTGCTACTATAGGGATGAGATAAGTAACAGATGCCGCAAAAAGGGCTGTGGTACGATGAATAACTTTGTTGTAGATGATTGAAGCCAGGCCAGAGCCAAAAATTCCTAGTATGGCGATGTAGCCAAGAGAGGCATATGCAGCCTGATCATCATGTAGGGAAAGGGTAAAGCCTGAAAGTGATAATATAAAAAGCGCAGGTATTACCAGCATGGAAAATGCCATTGCAGTGATTGTAATAGGGTGCACATCGGACAAATATTTTTTAATCAGGTTAGCACTGATGCCGTAACAAACCGTTGCGATAACAATCAGCCAGCCATATTGACTTATACCCGTAACCCCGTTATGCCTATCAACGAATAAGAGCAATACTGAGCCGGAGAATGCAATCACCATCCCCGCCAGCTTCAAACCGGTATAGCCAGTGCTGAAAAAGATTATTCCCAATAGAAAAACAAATACAGGCGATAAAGAATTTAATATGCCTGCCATAGAGCTGTCGATATGTTTCTGTGCAGCAGTGAAAAGAAAAGCTGGTAAAAAATTTCCAAATAACCCCTGAAGAAGGATGTATTTTATCTTTTCCTTTCTTATTTCCTTTCTTCGGACAATTGCGAAAGGAATAAGCACTAAAGCAGTGATGATAACGCGTAAGGAGGCAACTTGTACAGAAAGAAATGACTCAAGACCTTTTTTCATCAGGATAAAAGAACTTCCCCAAATAACAGCAAGGAGCAGTAAGAGAAACCAGTCGGAAAGAGAGGGTTTTCGATTCATGAAGGAAGCGCAAATGTAGCAGATGAAGGGTTATAATGAAAGCCTGGAAGTGCACGCTAAAAAGATCTTTGATACGGTATAAATATTTCACAATTCTTTTATAAAATTGTTTCTCTCAATCGGAAATAACGCAGTTTCGGTACCAGTTGAGATTATTTTTTGAAGTAGAAGTTCCATCCCATTAATTCTTATGCTGATGATGTCTAAAAGGGTTGCGATCATGGATTTGGGAACCAATACTTTTCACCTTCTTATAGTGGATATAAAAGAGGATCACTCATTCACCGTGTTACATAAGCAAGAGGAATTTGTGAAGCTGGGGGAGAATGGCTTAGAGCAGATAGGCGATAAACCGTTCAAACGGGGTGTGGATCAGATCGGGAGATATAAAAAAATCATTGATCAATACCATCCGCATCGCATTGTTGCTATAGGGACAGCAGCAATCAGAAGGGCGGCAAACGCAGATGAATTTATCAGCGCCATAAAAGCTCTTTGCCCTATGGAAGTAAGAAAGATATCAGGGGATGAGGAAGCTGAGCTCATCTATTTGGGTGTTCACCAGGCTGTGCCACTGAATGATCAGCCCGTATTAATTATGGACATAGGAGGTGGAAGCACAGAATTCATAATAGCGAATGAAGAAAAAATCATTTGGAAAAAAAGTTTTCCTGTAGGTGCCTCAGTGCTGAAAGAAAAATTTCATCACCACGAACCTATTCACGAACAGGAGATAGATAACCTGACTATTTTTCTGGAAGGTGAACTTCAATTGCTGATTTCTGAATTAAAAAATTTTAATATCAATCATCTGATTGGGGCCTCCGGCTCATTTGATACCATTGCTAAGATCATCGCATCTGCATTTTATGAAGCCGACATATTAAGAGGTAAAACATCATTCATTATTCCTTTTGAGAAATTTCATTGGATTGTTAATGATATCGTATTAAAAAATTTAGAGGAGCGATTGGCGATTGAGGGAATGATTCCCTTCAGGGCTGAAATGATGGTGGTGGCTGCAATACTTGCGAAATTCATAACGGATAAATTCAAGATCAATAAAATTACCCAATCATCGTTTGCACTCAAAGAAGGGGTATTATGGAGGATAATTCAGAATGAAAATTCATGATCAAGCAACCTTGAATTCAGCTTACCTATAGCCTTAGCAATTTCTGAATATCTTCCTTTTACCAATTCATATCCTATCACTTCCCTGGTTTCAGGATTTACGATCCAGTACTCCTTTACCCCAAATCTCTCATAAAGTAATTTTTTGGTGATGGTGTCATGTTTTTTATTCGAAGGCGAAAGGATCTCAATAATTAAATCTGGTGCGCCATGTAATCCATCTTTATGAATTATGCCGCAATTTCTCTTTAAGACAAAAAAAATATCAGGTTCTACTGCATTTTCTTCATTAAGGTAAACTCCATATGGGGAATGACGAACTTCTCCAAGATCCTTGTCGGTAATAAAATTCCCAAGCTGAAGCAGCAGGCGAAATGAAATTTTTTGGTGCGGTTCATTAGGAGGAGGTGCCATATAAAGTTGATTTTCTATAACCTCACAAAGTGTTCCTTCCGGAAGAAGCCGGAACACTTCCATTGCTGTTCTTGGCGGACGGTCAATTTTTAATTCCATCTAAAAATTCTTTTTCCGAATATACATCAATGGGAAGGATAATCAAGAACA
>JACCZV010000271.1 GCA_013695775.1 Chitinophagales bacterium
ATATGAAGCAGACCACCGACATAAAAGGTGTCGAATCAAGCATCGCATAAATCAGCCTCAAGTGATAAGAAAGCAATTGTTGTCCCTGAACAACTCCAAACATTATAATAAATATGAATAGAAAAAGACCTGCATGGCGCTGGTAGAACGGTATGCTAATCACCCGACTGCTGATCTTTGTCGCTCTTGTCATCGGTATAAGATCGCTCTTGTCATCGGTATAAGAATTGCACCCTTTTATCCTGCATAAGCAACTGATGTGCATCCGGAAAAGCTGAGGCATCAAATAATTGATGGGATGTAAGCACAAATGTGGTGCCTCTAAGGTTATGATAATCTAAAATTAATTGGGTAACAATCGGAACCGTTCTGTCATCAATCGTAACCAGGGGCTCATCCAGCAAAATCAGTTTTGCATTTCCGATAAACCCGAGAATCAAAGAAAGTTTTTTCAACATGCCGCTGGAGTATGTACCAAGAGGATTATTAATAAAAGAGCTTACTCCAAAAGAGGAAATAAGCTCGTCGACCTGCAGCTGAGAAGCGTTCTTCGTTTTTCGAAATAATTGAATCAGGTCGCTGCCAGTTAAGAATGGTGGTAACAGGGGCTCAGCCTCCGCATAATTTACCAGGTGTAAATACGCCACACGGTTTTTTCGAATGCTGATGTTTTTGTCAATCAGCACATCTCCCTGGAAAGGAAGCAACCCGGCAAGAAGCTTCATAAGGGTGGTTTTACCTGAGCCATTCATTCCTTTAAGCCAATAGATGTGGTGGTGTAAATGCATTTCCGGTATATCAATAACGGGCTGACTTCCATATGATTTCTTAATGCCGAACAATTGTATCATAGATTCAGTAGATAGAAATTACATATCTCCTGATGTTACAGTAACAATCCATCTTAATTCTATAGATTGAAGTTTCAGAAGGTTACTTCACTGACTGATAAGTTCCATCATCTGCAATAATAATTTCTGATAGGGAGTTTTAATATAAAAATCTCAGGTCTTTTTTAATATCAGGATGTATGCTCAGCATCACCGGACATGTCCACGCTGAACGTTCAATTACCTGTTTTTCTTTGTCTGAATAATTGTTTGCAGGTAACTGAAAATTTAATTGTATTTCTGAGATGCGACGAGGGTTAGAAGCCATTACCTTTGTTACCTCTACTTTTGTTCCTTCAATTTGAAAACCATGTGTGCGTGCTGCAATACCTATGATCGTAAGGGCACAAGCTCCGGAGGCAGCCGCAACAAGGTCAGTAGGTGAGAAGGCTTCACCTTTGCCTTGATTGTCAAGTGGGGCATCGGTAACAATCCTGTCCCCCGAAAGTGTATGGGTGAGCTCATTTCTCAACTCACCCCGATAAATAATTTCTGCTGTCATAATTTATTTTATTCAAAGGTAATTTTTACAACTTCGCGATTAATAGTCTGAGAGCATATTTTCTCAGGGGAGATAACAAGACTTATGCTTCCTCCAAGGTAAAATGTATTAATATTGAGGTGTGAAACATCTTGTTGCCCTTGCAATATTCTTTATCATATCAATCACTGCTTTTTCACAGCAGGCCACTGAATTAAAAGGGATTATCTACAGCACTGAATTGAGCGGTGGAATAAGTGTTCATACCTCTGGTTGGGGTGTTTTTATGGATCTTGGAAAGCGTGAAGAGCTGAAGAAGAAAACGGTTTATCAGTTTGAATTCACGCAAATTCATAGCTCAAAAGAGGTAAAGCAAACGATAGATTTCGGATTTTCTTTTTTCGGAATAAACTCTCCAAAACCATTCATCTATGGCAAGCAGAACAATTTCTATCTACTTAATGCCGCTGTGGGCCGTCAGCTAATGTTATCTGAACGTGCTGAGCGAAGTGGGGTAGAGGTAGGAGTGAAATTACTCGGAGGATTATCTCTTGGATTGCTGAAACCCTATTATCTCGACCTATTGTATCCTGTAGACAATACTCAACAATACCGCATACTTTCAGAAAAATATTCTGAGGAGAATGCCGCTACATTTTTGGATTGGTTTTCGATCTATGGCGGATCGGGTTTTGTGTATGGCCTTGATGAAATAAAGTTTATTCCGGGTATTCATCTTAAGGCAGGCCTTAATTTTGACTGGGCTACTTATGACGATTTCCTGAAAGCCTTAGAGGTAGGAGTGATCTTCGATGCCTATTACAAGAAGGTACCTATCATGATAATAGATAAAAACCAGCAATTTTTCCCTAACCTATACGTGAGTTTGCAATTTGGCAAAAAGTGGTGAAATGGAATTAACTGCTCCTCCTTTAGAACGTCCGCTACGTCTTAAAAAACCAGATTGGCTGCGCGTCAAGCTCCCAACGGGGGAAAGTTATCGTCACGTACGGGGTCTTGTAGATCATTACAAACTGCATACGATTTGTGAGAGCGGCAATTGCCCAAATATGGGCGAATGCTGGGGAGCAGGTACCGCTACGTTCATGATATTAGGAAATATCTGCACCCGTTCCTGCGGATTTTGTGCTGTTCATACCGGCATGCCCACAGAGCTTGACCTGGATGAGCCTTATCGTGTCGCCGAGGCAATAAAACTGATGGGAGTAAAGCATGCCGTAATTACCTCAGTGAACAGAGATGAGTTGAAAGATGGTGGTGCTGCAATATGGGCTTTAACGGTTAATGCAGTGCGTACCTTAAATCCTGCCACCACATTGGAAACTTTGATTCCAGATTTCAAAGGAAATATGGATAGCGTGGATGCAATTATTGCCGTGGCTCCGGAAGTTGTTTCACACAATATGGAAACGATTCCTCGCTTATATCGGAGAGTACGTCCCCAGGCAAAGTATGAACGCAGCCTTTCAGTTATAAAAAGATTGAAGCATGGAGGTATTCGGACAAAATCAGGAATAATGGCAGGTTTAGGAGAAACACAGGAAGAAGTTTTTAAGGTGATGGATGATTTACGTGAAGCCGGTTGTGATGTGTTAACCATTGGTCAATATCTTCAGCCAACGCGAAATCATTTAGAGGTGATTGAATGGATACATCCTGATATATTTAAAAATTATGAGTTAAATGGCCTCTCCAGGGGATTCAAATATGTAGAAAGCGGGCCCTTGGTTCGTTCCTCATACCATGCGGAGAAACATGTAAAGTAACCGTTCATCATCCCTTTGGAAACTAATTTTAGTCTCTGAACTATTTCCGCCTGGAACCTTTTACAATTGCGTGACGATTTATATCTTACATTTTGTTTTCATTTAAACTTTCTTTTTATTTTAGCGGTATAAATATTGTTGCACCCATTTACTAGTATGATTACCTTAATCCCTTAACATTCTTCACCTAGATTATCCTTTTACATAATTTTTCATTTAGCTTAATCTGTTAAGTACTCAACATCTACGACATGAAAAAAAACCTGACATTCTTTTTAACATTTGTTCTCTCCGTATTTGGTATAATGGCTTCCCTCAATGCTCAGGAACTTAAATATTGCGGCACTACCGAGATGCAGAAAAAATTATTGGAACAGTTTCCTGAGTTGCTTTTGCAGCAGCAAGCATCAGATCAAATCCTGCAGGAAAACCTTGCCGAATATGATGGTACAAGAGACGACCAGATATACATTATTCCCATCGTTTTTCACATCATACATAATTATGGAGTAGAGGCCATCAGTGAGGACCAGGTGAAGGATGCAGTTAGGATTTTGAACGAAGATTTCAGAAAGCTTAACCCAGACACAGTTGATATTGTAGAGGAATTCAAAGACATTGCGGCGGATTCTAAAATTGAGTTCAGGCTTGCACAAAAAACTCCCGGGGGCGGATGTACAAATGGGATAGACTACATTGTATCTCATGAAACTACTCAAGGCGACAATGGCTCGAAACTTTCCCAGTGGCCTAGAAACATGTATCTCAATGTTTGGGTAGTAAATAGTATAACTTCCTTTGACGGTATAGATATAGCGGGTTATACAGTTCCACCATCTGCCGCAGAGGGTTTTTTCGCGACTTTAGATGGGATTGTAATATTGTCAAATTATCTTGGCAGCATTGGAACTGGGTCTGTAGGAACCAGCCATGTGTTGACTCATGAGATTGGCCATTACCTTAATCTTCCACACCCCTGGGGTTCTACCAATTTTCCTGGAGTGGCCTGTGGAGACGACGGAATATACGATACACCTGAAACACAAGGCTGGACAGTATGTGACCTGGATGGATCTATTTGTAATCCAGGCATAATAGAGAATGTTCAGAATTATATGGAATATGCTTACTGCGATAAAATGTTTACCGAAGGACAGGCCACTGTAATGAGGGGTTTATTGAACACAGCTGTTGCCGACCGCAATAATTTATGGACAACTTCGAACCTTGAAGCAACTGGAACAAATGATGGTTACGTTTCCGCCTGTGCCCCTCGTGCAGACTTCAACCCCAACCATTACTTCATCTGTGAGGATGCAGATGTGTTGTTTACTGATTTTTCCTGGAATGGTGACCCAACAAGTTGGAATTGGGAATTTTCAGGAGGAACACCCGTTTCTTCCACAGAACAGAATCCGACGGTGATCTTTAATGAACCAGGAAAATATACCATAACCCTTACTTCATCTAACGCAATCGGGTCAAGCACCATCTCCAAAGATATTTATGTAAGCTCGCTTTCAGCTCAATATGTACAATATTATTATGAGGGATTTGATAATGCAACTCAATTTGCAAATGATTGGATCACGGTTAATGTAGACAACAATGACTCATATTGGAAATTAGCATCCAATGCGGGATTCAGTGGAACCAATTCTTTGGTTCTTACGAATTTCAACGGGGATAAAGGAGACATAGATTATGCCGTCACACCTGCTCTCGACCTTTCGGGTATGCCTGTTACATACGCTTCATTTCGATACGCTGCTGCTTCATCCACATCAGACATTACTCTCTTAGATGATGTTCTGAGTGTTTATGCTTCTACTAATTGTGGTGAAACATGGACGCTGCACCTTACTATCAGTGGGGTAAGCCTTATCAACAACGGCGCTTGGGGCGATTACTTTACACCGGGTTCTGTTTCAAATAATTGGTCGTTAGGTATGTTACAACTGCCATCATCTCTTGCAACGTCGAACGTTCGGTTCAAATTTCAATACACAGGCGGTTCTGAAGGAAATAACATTTATATTGATGACGTGACCGTTTCCGAACATCCAGTTGGAATTGAGGGGTTGGTAAATGATGCTAGTAACTTAAGCATCTTTCCAAATCCAAACAATGGAGATTTCACACTTACTTACAATCTTCCTTCAGAAAGGAATGTGAATATATCAATTGTAGATTTTACTGGCAGAGAAGTTTTCGCACTCCTGAATCAATTACAGTCGGCAGGTAATCACCAGCAACAAATTCATTCTGATGATATAAGCTCGTTAGGCAGCGGCATATATATGGTAAAGATTCAAGCTGGTGTCGATAGTTATATTAACAAGCTGGTAATCGAATAATCTTGGGATGAGACACGCTCAATCTCTAATAGCCCTGATATAAATTCTTGTCAGGGCTATTTGTTTTATAAAGTATGGAGATATCTTATTTGGAATTAGCTTAAAAATACAGCCTCGTAAATTCCAGTCCCTATTTGTACTGTTATATGTTCCTGCAAACTGGTAGAAAGAGATAAGCCTACGTAATCAGCACATACCGGATAAATCTTATGTTTCCTATCTACTAAAACTGCAACCTGGATTTTTTTTGGCGCGAAGTCCAAAAAAGGTTTCATTGCGTAAAGCAGCGTTTTTCCGGTGTTGGCTACATCGTCACATACAATCACTACCTTATTATTTACCGATGACGAATCTATACCCATCAATATGCCGGAATTAGAAGGCTGATGTTTTTGCAGTTGAATATCTGTTAGGATCACCGATAAATGACCAGCTTTTAATAAGCAAGCCTCTAATTTTTGTGCAAAGATGAAACCCTTATGCCTGATGCCAGCGAGAACAATTTCCTGCTCGTCATCATTGTTTTCAAGTATCTCATAGCTTATACGTTCTATTTTCTTGCTGATGTCATCCGCAGTAAGTATTAATGATCTTCTGATCTCGTCCATTGGTCAAAGTTATCCTATGCAGTAATTATTAGTAATTATTTTAGAGGTTAGAAGTAAAACCAATTGTACTTTTCCAACCCGTTTAGGAATACTTTTGAATAAAGTACCTGCTTAAAAATAGTAATTAACGATGATAGCCCAGATCATTTTCAGCGCTTGTTTATTGATCGCTGTTTATTTTTTTTCAAGAAATGTAAGCAAGATCGTGCGCAACATAAATCTCGGTCGTGATGTGAGAATTAAGGGAGATAGAAAAAAAAGATGGACGATTTTATTGCTTGTAGCACTGGGCCAAACTAAAATGTTGAAGAAGCCAGTTGTTGGTTTTTTTCATCTCATCATTTACCTGGGATTCATCATTGTAAACATTGAAGTGCTGGAAATCATTATAGATGGTGTTTTTGGAACACACCGAGTGCTCTCCGAAATTTTTCCTGCAAATATTTACAGCCTTTTGATTGGGAGCTTTGAGGTGCTTGCATTCGGGGTGCTGCTTGCATGCATTGTTTTCCTTGCACGAAGAAACCTCGTGAAAGTGCCCCGGCTTGTGGCTGATGATTTAGATGGATGGCCGCGTAAGGATGCAAATTATATCCTGGTTATGGAAATTCTCTTAATGATCGCTTTTCTGTCCATGAATGCGACAGATCAGCTGTTGCAGGAAAAAGGAGAGGCTCATTATTTTAAAGCTGGTGCTTTTCCTGTAAGTGCTACATTTTTTCAACCTGCATACACCTCGTTAACCACCTCATCATTGATATTTTTTGAGCGCTTTTTTTGGTGGTTTCACATTCTTGGAATATTGTTCTTTTTGAATTACCTCGTCATTTCGAAACATTTTCATATCCTCATTTCTTTCCCAAATGTTTTCTATTCTAACCTATTTCCAAAAGGGAAATTTAACAACCTCGATTCGGTGACCCGCGAAGTAAAATTGATGTTAGATCCGGCAGCAGAGAATATTGCGGAAGGAGAGCCTGCTCCCCGCTTCGGCGCGAAAGACGTCTATGATCTTTCCTGGAAACAATTGATGGATGCCTATTCCTGTACTGAATGCGGACGCTGTACCGCTGCTTGTCCTGCAAGCATCACAGGAAAAAAGCTCTCGCCCCGGTGGATTGTTATGAAGACGCGGGATCGCCTTGAAGAAGCAGGTAGAAACTACGATTTGCATGGCCCGAATTTTCGTGATAACAAGGCTTTGTTGGGTGATTATATAACACCGGAAGAATTATGGGCATGCACTACCTGCAATGCGTGCGTGGAAGAGTGTCCTGTGAATATATCGCCCTTAGATATTATCATGGATCTAAGGCGAAGCCTTGTGATGGAAGAATCGAAGATGCCCAATGAACTGGCAATGATGAGTTCTAATATTGAAAACAATGGCGCACCGTGGCAGTTTTCACCTTCCGACCGGGCCAACTGGGTCGATGGGTTGGATATACCAATAATGAGCGATGTGGCTGCAAGGGGTGATGCTGTGGATGTTTTATTTTGGGTAGGCTGTGCAGGCTCATTTGATGAACGTAATAAAAATGTAACACGATCCTTTGCAAAGATTTTAAAGGCAGCAGATATAAAATTCGCCGTGCTTGGTTTGGAAGAATCTTGCAATGGTGATCCCGCAAAGCGGGCGGGTAACGAATTTCTTTTTCAGATGCAGGCATTTACCAACATCAATACCTTAAATAATTATGGTGTGAAAAGGATTGTGACAGCATGCCCCCACTGTTTCAATACTCTGAAAAATGAATACCCTGAGCTTGGTGGAAGCTATGAAGTCATTCATCATTCATCGTTTCTGCAACAATTACTGCTCGAAGGGAAGATAAAGATCAGGGAGAACAATTTATTAAGTCAAGAAAGCATTACCTACCACGACTCATGTTACATCGGCAGGGGAAATGGGATTTATGAAGCGCCCAGGCAGGTGCTGGAATCTTTCAAGGCAGAATTAAGAGAGATGAAACGTTGCCGTACCAATGGATTCTGCTGTGGTGCCGGAGGAGCACAGGTCTTTAAAGAGGAAGAGCCGGGAAGAAGACGGGTGAATACAGAACGGGCCGCAGAAGCCATAGCCACAGGCGCGAACACAATAGCTGTCGCTTGTCCCTTTTGCATGACGATGATGGATGATGGGTTGAAAAATCAAGGAGAGGAAATACCAAAACTTAAGGACATTGCCGAATTGGTGGCTGACTCCATGGAACAGGTCTCGCCGGTTTCTTAAGCTTTATTACTATCATCTCGAATTCCAAATTTCTCAATATTAAAAAAGGAATTTGGATATTTTATTAGGCAAACACTTTTACTTTGCATATTCCAAAATCATAAATGCATGGATCCATCTTCAAAAACGTGGATATATATGAGTAGCAGGCCCTTTACTGACCTGGAGACCACTGAAATTGAAATTGCAGTGAACCATTTCGCAAAAGCATGGACAGCACATGGTTCCAATCTTAAGGCATCGGGTGAAGTGAGGTTCAACAGGTTTATAATACTTATGGTTGATGAATCACATGCAGGAGCAAGTGGTTGCTCTATTGATAAATCTGTTCATTTTATAAAATCACTAGAACAGCAATTTGACGTAGAGTTTTTCAATAGGTTACTTTTTGCGTGGAAGGAGAGAGATGAGATTCATGTTTCGACACTTAGTGCTTTTCCTGCTTTATATAATAATCATGAGATTACAGATGAAACCATTGTCTTTGACAATAACGTAACTACAAAAAAACAGTTTGATGAGAGATGGTTGGTTATATTAAGAGATAGTTGGATGTTTCCGCGTCTTCGTAAGGCATCAATAAAAATATGACTGACAGTTGTAACAGAAGGATTATTGGCCTGCAATGTTTCACA
The DNA here is from genome assembly GCA_013695775.1 of Chitinophagales bacterium. Taxonomy (GTDB): domain Bacteria; phylum Bacteroidota; class Bacteroidia; order Chitinophagales; family UBA10324; genus JACCZZ01. Next base: position 8,992 of record JACCZV010000271.1, read on the forward strand.
TACTTTATTGATCAGATTTTAGGAGGAGATAAAAACCGTTACGTTTGATTTGAGCAGTGTGTATTTCTCTTTCCGTGCAGGATGCATTTCTTACACCATGATTCGTCTGATGCCCGTAAAAATTATATATTTTTGAAATATAAAATTAGCCAGAGCGTCATTCTAGTCAAATCCGTAGTGGT
>JACCZV010000279.1 GCA_013695775.1 Chitinophagales bacterium
GTGTGTATACTCCTAAAGGGTATCGCGGGTTCGAATCCCGCCCTCTCCGCTCTCACAAAACCTTCTATGGAGAAAGATGTCTTTGTATTATCATGAAAAGTAGAGATCCTCAAATTTCAAAATAAGAATTATGAATTTAGAGGTTTATAACATTGTGAGTGCTCTTGTTGTAAACTGATAATTGGTTTTATTTTTGTCAGGACGGGTAAAAATTTCTTTCATGAAACGTTTAAGTCTTTTGTTCTTCTTCTATCTGGCTACGGTAAATACTACATTCTCACAAGAAATAATCAAAGGCCTGAAAAACACTGTGTCGTTGGTACAAAAGAGTGCGAAAATTCCTTCAATAAAAAATAAAGATGGCTCAACCATCGTGCTTAGGTACAAAGAATCAGAGGGGCTGATGGTGACAATGGGGAAGAATGGTAAAAACTCTGATTTTTCTGGTCCTTTCCCAAATGCATTGATGGTTCAGGTTGGTGAGATGGATATTGACAAGGACGGCAAGCTAGAGATTTTAGTCGGTTCACGAACCTCACCTGAATCTGTAGAGGTTGAAATCTATAAAAAGGCAGAGTTCGAGATATTTTACAAACTGTGGTCTACTTTAACTGGTTTCGACTCTTTTGAGTTTACGGGAGATGGTCATATTAAATTGTATGATACGAAAGGAAATTTTGGCCTTTATACCATCATGGAAGACGGGAAGCTTAATGCCATGTAAGTACACTGTTTTTATACAATATATTTAGTCTCTTAAAAGTATCTATATATAAATCATAGCCATTCATCCCTCTTTGATGGTGGTCTGTGCTGCATCATATTTCTATACCTATAAGTTTTATTTTCGCAGCGGAGAGATGCCAGAGTGGTTGAACGGGACGGTCTCGAAAACCGTTTTACCTGCAAGGGTAACGAGGGTTCGAATCCCTCTCTCTCCGCAGGTAACGAGCGAGATTGATTAAATCGGCCCTTTAGTTTTTCTAATTTAAGTGCAACTTACGGTAGGTGGCTGCTCCAATAGGCTGTCAATTTCTTTCTTTAAAAGAATCATATTTACAAATTTCTAAAGATCTTCAAACTTCATTATGCAGCTTACAAGCGACCTTACAATCACTAAATCCCCTCATACCAGAATTCATGAGGTGGATTTCAGTCATCTGGAATTTGGGCGGCACACCACCGACCATATGTTCGTTGCTGATTATAAAAATGGCGAGTGGCAGACTCCGACAATTGTTCCATATTCAAATCTATCATTGAATCCTGTTACGCTGGCGTTGCACTATGGGCAGACAGTTTTTGAAGGAATGAAAGCCTTTCGAATGGCAGATAAAAATGTCAGCCTGTTTCGCCCGTTTAAACATCACGAAAGATTTAATACATCTTTAACACGCATGTGCATGCCGAATGTTCCAGAAGATCTTTTTATACAGGGCATTCATAAGCTGGTAGAAATAGATAGTGCATGGGTACCGTCTGAAGAAGGCTCCTCATTATATATACGTCCATTCATGATAGCAAGCGAAGAGCGGTTTGGTGTAAAGGTATCTGATGAATATAAATTTATTATCGTTGCCGGGCCAGTGGGTCCCTACTATGCCATGCCTCTGCGATTAAGGATTGAGCGTGAATATGTTCGTGCAGCCAGGGGTGGTACTGGCTATGCAAAATGCGGAGGCAACTATGGCGGTGCTTTTCTTCCTACTCAATTGGCGAAACAAGATGGATATGACCAGGTAATGTGGACAGATGCTGTCGAACACAAATACATTGAAGAATGTGGCACTATGAATCTCCTCTTTCGAATTAATGATGTAATTGTAACCCCCACGTTGTCATCCTCTATTCTTGATGGCGTAACCCGCGACAGCATCCTTACACTTGCAGCGGATATGGACTTCACGGTAGAAAAAAGACAAGTGAGTGTAGAGGAAATTAGGGACGGCTTTAAGGGAAATACCATGCAGGAGGCATTTGGTGCAGGCACAGCCGCGGTAGTTGCTCCGGTGCAAACGATAAATATTGATGGTGAAGATTTCGACCTGCCTGCCTGGAATGAGAAGAGTTTTATGATGCAGGTAAAGATGAAATTATCAAACATCCGAAGAGGGGTTGATGCTGATAACTATGAATGGAATTATATAGTTTGATCATTATTATCCTGTTTTATAGATGAAGAAATTTAAGTGTTAAAAGCTTAGGTTTTTTTCTGACTGCCGAGATGAATGTATTTTCAAAAAATTTTGTTTTCTCGCAATCTGATTTAAGATATTACCGCTTAATAAAATCATATGCAGGATCTCATTCTTCATAAAGCCAGCACACGAGGTAATGCCAACCATGGATGGCTCGACTCGCATCATACGTTCAGTTTCGGATCATATCACAACCCGGAAAGAATGCATTTTGGTGCCTTGCGGGTTTTAAATGATGACATTGTAAAAGGCGGTATGGGCTTCAGCAAGCACCCTCATGATAACATGGAGATTATATCAATTCCTCTTAGAGGTGCCCTTAAGCACAACGACACCACTGGCAGAAATGAAATCATTAAAACTGGTGATGTGCAGATCATGAGCGCGGGAACTGGTATATCTCATTCCGAAGTGAATGCTTCAAAAACTGAGGATGTTAACTTTTTACAGCTTTGGATCATCCCTAAGAAGAGGAACATTGCCCCTCGATATGAGCAAAAGACCTTCGATGTTTCGGGATGTGAAAATAAGTTTCAAACGGTTGTCTCTCCAAATGAAAATAGCGATTCACTATGGATCAATCAGGATGCATGGCTATCATTCGGTAACATCAAAAAAGATTTTACTGCTTACTATAATATTAATAATAAAACCAATGGAATTTATGTATTTATGATTGAAGGCGATGTGATGATCAACAGTCAAATGCTTGGCAGGCGCGATGGAATTGGAGTAAAAGACCTTGCAAAGCTTGAAATCAAAGCTGATTCCGATGCGGAACTTTTGGTAATTGAAGTTCCTGTTCAGATTTGAAACTTTACACATCCCACTTGAGTTAGCAATTACTTCCTAACTGTAGCATTAATCAATCTTAACAGCAAACCAATTAAAAATATGGAAGCAACTGCAACAAAATCTATCGTACAGTGGAAATGCGATACTGCTCATTCACAAATTCAATTCAAAGTAAAGCACATGATGCTTACTACTATCACTGGTGAATTCAAAGAATTTGATGTGGAGGTGGAGACCGAAGGAGAAGATTTTTCTACTGCAAAGATACGTGCCACTGCAAATATTGCATCAATAACCACAGGAAGCGAACAACGCGATACGCACCTGAAGTCAGATGATTTTTTTAATGCAGAAAAATACAACCAGCTCACATTTACAGGCACTTCTCTTATGCATGTTGGCGATGACCATTGGATTTTAAAAGGAGATATCACCATTCGAGATTGTATCGCAACAGATATCTTTAGATGTCCTTTATATGGGGATGATGGATGATCCATGGGGCAATCAAAAAGTGGGTATTGAGGTAAATGGTAAATTGAAACGCAAAGATTTTGGATTGAAATGGGACGCTGTAACTGAAGCAGGTGGTATAGTTGTGGCTGATGAAGTAAGGATTCACTGCAACATGCAGTTTATTAAGCAGAAATAATTTCTGAACAGCTGAAATGCTGATGCTGAAGTTTTTTACTTTCTTTGATGAAACTGGTCTTTGAAACGGATCAGCGTTTCAGCTTATAAACTTATTCCATCCTATGAATGCTACAGCTCACATTAAAAAAGATCATTACAAAACGCATGTTCAGGCTGGCGAAAACTCTATCATCGCAGATGAGCCTGCGCATAAGGGTGGCACTGAATTGGGATTTTCTCCCGATGAATTATTGCTTGCAGCGTTGGGAGCTTGTACTTCAATAACATTGAGAATGTATGCCGATCGTAAGCAGTGGCCTCTTGATGAGGTACGGGTTCATCTCTCTATGGATAGAGACAAGGAACCAAATAGTACTAAAATTATATGCAATGTAGAGCTTGAGGG
>JACCZV010000304.1 GCA_013695775.1 Chitinophagales bacterium
ACTCTGAGTCCGATGCATTCAGTTCATGCGCAGGTGGAACTTTGCCTTCAAAATAATTTTGTGTGAGCACCAGCGTACGGTTCACAAAATTTCCAAAGATTGCAACCAACTCATTATTTATCCGAGCCTGGTAATCTTTCCATGAAAAATCACTATCCTTAGTTTCTGGAAGAATGGAAGTAAGCACATAGCGTAGCTCATCGTTTTTGCCTGGTAATTCCTCTAAATATTCATGCAACCAAACAGCCCAGTTGCGTGAGGTTGAAAGCTTTTCACCTTCAAGGTTTAAAAACTCATTTGCCGGTACGTTGTCGGGTACAATGTATTCGCCATGCGCATGAAGGATCGCCGGAAAGATGATGCAGTGAAAGACGATGTTGTCTTTCCCAATAAAATGAATAAGCCTGGTCTCTTTATCCTTCCAATACAATTCCCAGTTTGCGGGTTCTGATCGTTGATCGCTGATGTTCGCATTCGATTTATTTAGAAAATATTCTTTTGTTGCGCTGATGTAACCGATAGGAGCATCGAACCACACATATAAAACTTTTCCCTCTGTTCCCGCTAATGGAACCTTCACACCCCACTCCAGGTCCCGCGTCATTGCGCGTGGATGCAATCCAGTGTCAAGCCATGATTTACATTGACCATAAACATTCGCTTTCCAGTCATTCTTATGATCTTCCAGAATCCATTGTCGTAACCAGTCTTCATGATTCTGTAATGGCAAATACCAATGCCTGGTTTCCTTCAGAATCGGAGGTCTACCGCTTAATGCTGAGAACGGGTTTATGAGATCTTTAGGAGACAAGCTCGTGCCACACCGCTCACATTGATCACCATAGGCTTTTTCATATGAACAGTTTGGACAGGTGCCCTGGATGTAGCGATCTGCTAAAAACATTTTTTCCTGCTCATCATAATATTGAAGTGAGGTTTCTTCTACAAAACCATTCTTGTTATACAGGTCGAGAAAAATCTCCTGAGCTGTTTTATGATGTATCTCATTTGATGTGCGTGAATAGATGTCGAACGAGATGCCAAACCTTTCAAAGCTCTTTTTCATCAAATGATGATACTTGTCTACAAATTGTTGCGGTGAAATGCCCTCATTGCGAGCGCCAAGGGTGATGGGGACTCCATGTTCATCTGATCCACATATGAATAGCACCTCATCGCCCCGAAGTCTCCGATATCGTACATAAATATCTGCCGGAAGGTAGGCTCCGGCAAGATGGCCGAGATGGATGCCGCCGTTTGCATAAGGTAATGCCGCAGTGACGGTATATCTTTTAGGTTTTTGCATTTTAATTTATGTACGCGCCGCTAAAAATCTAAATAATTACTTTACCAGAGTGTGATTTGAGAATAATATCCGTTAAAGACAACATTTTTTATATGTTGCAAGACTAAAATGACGGAATATTTACGTTTTAATATTGCGAGAAATTATAAGCAGGCCTTGTACATATCATTTTTTAGTTGTGAAGAGGGATATATTGCGATTAAAATAATTTATGAATCTCAATTGCAACCCGGCCTTTTTGAAGACAGGAGATAAGATAGGCATTACAGCCACTGCCCGCAAAATAACCTATCGGGAAATTGAAGCTGCAGTTGGTATACTAAAAAGATGGGGCTTAATCCCCGTGATTGCACAGACAATTGATGCTGATCATTTTCAATTCGCGGGCAATGATTCCCTGCGTACGGCTGAGTTTCAAAGTATGCTCGATGATGAGTCAATAAAAGCAATTTTGTTTGCGCGGGGCGGATATGGAACGGCACGTATTATTGATGCTATTAGCTGGCACAGATTTATAGAACAACCTAAATGGCTCTGCGGATTTAGTGATATCACAGTAATTCAATCACACCTGCTATCAAATTATGGCATGCCTTCAATTCATTCCTTAATGGCAATAAATTTTGAAACAGCAACATCAGAATCTATTGAATCGTTGAGAAGAATTTTATTTGGAGATAAGATTTTTTATAGTATTCAACCCCATATTCTAAACCGGCATGGTGTTACAAATGGAATTCTCTGTGGAGGAAATTTATCAGTGTTGCAAGGTTTAATCGGTACAGTATCAGATATTAATACAAAAAATAAACTATTTTTTATTGAAGATATCGATGAACATCTTTACCATGTTGATCGAATGATTGTAAGCTTGAAAAGAGCGGGTAAGCTCAAACAACTTTCTGGATTAATTATAGGAAAGTTCACAGCCATGAAAAATAAGGATGATAGAAACCCATTCGGTAAATCGGCATATGAAATTGTTGCCGGGCACGTAACAGAGTATGATTATCCTGTTTGTTTTGAATTTCCCGCAGGCCATGAACCTGATAACCGCGCATTAACAATAGGAACAGAGTGGCATCTGGATGTTGGCAATGAAGTAAGAATATCGCAGCTCTGATCAGGCGCGCATGGGAGTGTATCTACCTTCGTTAAGACATATCATAGCTTGCTTTTAATACCTGAAGAACATTAGTTAATAATTCGGAAACATCATTGACAATAAGCTTATGAGTAATTCTGTCGCTTCCCAAGTTTTTCGTGGAGATGAAATCCTTGTTTTTTGCAGATTTTACGGCGGCTCCCGGCACGCCAATGATCATACCGCTTTTTGTAGTTTTCAGAATAGCGAATTGATGATTATGTATTAGTGACAAAGATGTCTTGTTTACTGCAATCTTATGAGGGCCCCAGTTTTTAAGCACTGCTGCAATCTTGTCAAAAATCGGTTTTTGATAATCTTTTTCGCCATTGAAATGCGATTTCATTAATTTAATAGGGTCGTAATCAGCTACTCCATAATTTATCATTTTTGTTATGATCATGGCTTCCCCGCTGCCTAACCCGTGCTTTTTCTTTAACCATTCTAAGTGGTCTTTTTGTTCTTTTGGTGCAGATTGTAAAATAAGATCCATCCATTGCTGTACGGTTTTTCCAGTATTTTTTTGAAGATTGCGTAAGGTGGCTTCGTCCAAATCTGCAGATGTTTTTGTCATACGATCTATTTGAGAATAAACCTTGGGATGCTGAAATTAAGGATTAATAACTAAGAAACACAGCCATGAAATGAAAAAAATGAGGGTGTACCTGTATATTAAAAACAGGATAGAAAACACTGGGAGGAGAATAACCTGGACAGTAGATTCCCTGGATAAAATTCAGGCTATAAAAATGTTTAATATTGAATCAGTCTTTTAAAAGGGTGCTTATGGCTTCTGACACGGTTTCAACTCCTGGCACCATCGCTTTTTCAAGAATAATATTTAATGCTACCGCTGGTAAGGGTTTAGATCCGATGGTCTTTACCGGTGCATCTAAGTGACGGAAGCAAGCAAATGAGATCCGGCCGGCCAAGGCTTGAGCAAAGGAATTCAGTATCTGCTCTTCTGTAAGCACAATACATTTTCCATGTCGTTTCACTGACTCAAAAACGGTGTCATCGTCACACGGATTCAAAGTGCGCAGGTCTATAATTTCCACAGAGCCGGGAAATTTTTTGGATGCATTTTTTGCCCAGTACACACCCATTCCATAAGTAATGATGCAGAGTGAATTTCCCATATCCTGCTGTTCCGCTGATGCAGACTGCGCAATGGATGCTTTTCCCAAAGGGATGATATAACCCTCATCTGGTTCAATGGTTTTTGCTTCATCAGTTCCAGGATTTTTGCTCCAATACAATCCTTTATGTTCGAACATCACAACAGGGTTGGGATCAAGAAATGCCGCTTTCATTAATCCCTTAAGATCGGCTGCATTAGAGGGGTACACCACTTTTATTCCGCGGCATGAAAGGATGCTGGATTCATGGCATCCACTATGATATGGGCCCCCACCGCCGTAGCCTCCTATTGGAATGCGAATCAGAGCCTGTACGGGAAACTTCCCCATCGTAAGGTAACAGGATTTGGAGAGCTCCGTTATTAACTGATTCATTGCGGGCCATTGGTAATCGGCAAACTGAATTTCCACAATGGGCTTCACACCCACAGCCGATAAGCCCGCTGTGCTCCCGACAATATAGGCCTCCTGAATAGCGGTGTTGAAAACACGATCATCACCGTATTTATCGGCGAGTGTAGCTGCCTCGCGGAAGACACCACCTAGTCTTCTTCCTACGTCCTGACCGAAAAAAATTGCTTCCGGATACGTTTTTAAAATTTCATCTATAGCGTGAAGTGCCGCATCTACCATCACTACCCGCTCTCTCCCTTGAGGATTGCGGATGCCATTCTCTTCTATAACAGGTGTAGGTGCAAACTCATGTAACATTACAGTCGCAGGATCCGGCTCTGCAGATTGCACCGCACGATAGAAATCCTCTTCTACTTTAATCTTTGCTTTGGAATCAATCTCATCCATGATCTCTTCTACCAACCCCAGCTCCAATAGAAGCTTACGAAGGGCTGGCAATGGATCGTTTACCGTATGTTTTTCAAGATCTTCAACAGATCGGTACATCTCCTTTCTTACGCCGGAGGTATGATGATTTAATAGTGAAACTTTCGCATGAATAAGCACTGGCTTCCGTGTTTCACGCACATATTTTATTTCTTCCCGTATACATTCATAAGATTTTTTAAAATGGGTTCCATCTACCCTTACACGCTTCAATCCTTTAAAGCCTGCGGCAAATTCATAGGCATCCATCGTGCGCATCTCCTCAGCAGATACACTGATGCCCCATTCATTATCCTGAATTAAATATATTATTGGAAGCTCTTTCAGCACAGCAAATTGAAAAGCCTCTGAAACTTCGCCCTCTGTAATAGAACCATCTCCGAAAGAACAAATGACAACAGGATTTTCGGTGGTATGCAACATGTTGCGCTTTTCAAGATATTGAATGCCCTGTGCCATCCCCGTAGCCGGAATGGCCTGCATACCTGTTGCAGAAGATTGATGAGGAATTAACGGCATATCTGCACGCCGTGCGCAGGGATGTGCGTAATAGCTTCTGCCTCCTGAAAACGGATCATCACGTTTTGCGAGAAGCTGCAACATTAACTCATAGGGCTGGTACCCTAAACCGAGGAGCATGCTTTCGTCGCGATAATAAGGTGCACAATAATCATATGGTTTCAGCTGAAGTCCTACTGCGAGCTGAATGGCCTCATGACCTCGGGAGGTTGAATGCACGTACTTGCATACCTGCCGGTTTTCATCATAAGTTAATGCCATGTATTTTACATAACTCATCAACTGGTACGCATGTAAATACAGAGATTGATCCACAGGTAATATTTTTATCGGCCGCAAAAATAGTAACGTTAATGAATTGAATGGTTCATCTCAATAAAAGTCCGGTTTTGCAAATAGGTTGTTTAAATGTCTAGGAATAAATAAAATATTAAATATAAATTATTTTTAAATTGATTTAAGCTTGTATCAGTTATATTTATTTATTTTTGGACGGGACCATGCAATTTAAATACTACAAAGTTTATAAGCCCTATGGGATGCTTTCTCAGTTTACCCCCGAAGCAGGGCACGATACACTCGCGTCACTTTTTGAATTTCCGAAAGATGTTTACCCGATAGGGCGACTTGATCACGATAGTGAGGGGTTGTTGCTGCTTACGAATGATAAGGCCGTAAACCTTCGATTGTTAAGTCCGGATAGGAAACATCAGAGGACCTATTGGGTGCAGGTGGAAGGAATCCCAAACGCTAGTGCACTAAACAACTTGCGAGGTGGTGTAACCATTAATTTGAAGGGCACACTTCATCAAACGCTTCCCGCTATAGTGAAGAACCTCTCAAACCCCACGTTGCAGGAGAGAAATCCCTCTGTCAACTATTTGAAGCATCCTACTACCTCGTGGCTCCAGGTATCAATATCGGAGGGGAAAAACCGGCAGCTTAGAAAGATGACGGCGAAGGTAGGGCATCCAACGCTTCGGCTAATACGCTATGCAGTAGAGAAAATAAATATAGATAAAATGATACCAGGTGATATTGTAGAACTCACGAAACATGAGTTTTATGACCTGCTGCTGCTACGCCCGTGAAGTTTTTCCTGCAACCAATCTTTTTCAACTAGCTCTTTTGTTTCAGAGATTTCCTGCCCGAGCTTTGATAATTCGCTTGAGGAGAGCTTTTCATAAAATAATAATTTCCTGCAATATTTTATAAAGTTGATATAATTGTCTCGATGATAACCGAGAACCTTTTTGCTTTGTACCAATATTTTAAAGCTGTGAACCAGGGAATCAAAGGGCAGATATTCCTTCAATTCAAAATAAGTCTTCATCAAAAGTGATTTCGCGCTGAGCTGCATGAAGAAGTCGTTATACTCCACGTGGCTTAACAATTTAATGACCCGATCATATTCCTTCTTTTTGAAATGATATGTTGCCATATTGAAGTTATAATGCGATTCACGATGTTCTTCAGGAAGATAGGGGGTATATTTTTCGATGAAGTGGAAAGTCCATTCCAGTTCATTGAGCATAAACGCAAGCGTTATAATATTTTTATAAATGGCAGGCGGTAACTCCTTGTCCTCAGATTCGTTTATCAGCTCCAATTCCCACTGATACAGCTCAAAGAGTTCCCGCACAAATTCTTTGTTTCCGAGATTGATCTTTTTAATGCAGTAATTGCGCGCCAGTGTATAAGTGCCCTGGAGCTCTTCTATTGAAAAAATCTTTTTATACTGCAGAATATTTTTTTTCAACTCATGAAAATGATCTTCGTTTTCATTTTCCAGCAGGGTGAGTAAGGCATAATAGTAAATCTTCACGGCAGGATAATCATCCATTCCAATCTGCTGTATTTCCTTTAACAGCTCATCAACGAAACGAATATTGTAATCAACCTGCAGAATATTTTTATAATTCAGAGCTTCGCTATAAACTTTCAGCTTATTAAGCAGATAAAAAATATCAAGGTCATCAGATAATCTTTGAATATTAGGTTCAATGGCGCGGTTTTGCTTAGACTTAAGAAATTTGTTATATTCACTGTTAACGATCATGCTGGTAAAAAAATAATCGCTGTCGCGCAACGGTTGTGCATTCAGCACATCTTTCAATGAGCTATAGGTCTGATCAAAAAACTTGGATAGAGAGCGCTTTCGAAAATATTGCAAGAGAGAAAGCTGATATTGATTGGGATTTTGAGAGATGCTTTCAAATACAATGAAATCTTCACACATCCGAAGCAACTCAAAATTCATGTAGCGCAGCTTCAGATCATTGTATGTTTTATTCCTGTATAAAGATTTGAAAACAACCTGCTTTGATAGCTGTTCCTGGTTCTCAGGCAATAAATTTTTAAAAATATATTCAAAGAGCCTGTATGCATCTTTCTTTGCCCCATGTATCTTTACCCAGCGCCGCAATGCCTTTATCTCTGCCTCCGGCATTGAACGTAAAAGACTCACAATTTTTGAATTCTCCATGTTAAAGCAAAAAATTCAAACAAACAATGTATTTTTGAAGGATGGGCCCCCTTAGATAATGATTGTAAAGCTATTCTTTCTTTAGATATTTAATCAAACAACAGACGGAATTTCTGGTCGTTTTACCCTTTTGAGTAGGTCAACTTTGAATCACGCATCCTTAACTGCCGCCTTTTTATGAAAGAGTTCTTACAAAATAAATTCAAATTTTACTCTATAAAGAAAGCGCTGGCTTTTACTTTCTTATGTTGGGTAGCTCTTTTTTTTAAGGGATACTCACAGTATGTTACCATTCCTGATTCGAACTTTGCAGTCTTCCTCCAAAATAATTTTCCAGGGTGCATGACAGCTAACCAGCTTGATACCACCTGTTCCACAATTACAAATGTTAGCAGCCTTATAATATTTAATGCTGAGATTCAGAACCTAACCGGAGTTAAATATTTCGACAACTTAAAGTACCTTGATTGTCATGGCAATCTTTTAACCCAATTACCCATCTTACCGGCGGGAATCATATCCTTAAATATTAACGATAATAAATTTTCTGTCTTACCTGCCTTGCCAGCAGGAATTGCTCAATTGTATTGCAGCAACAATAAGCTGGTAGAATTGCCACCACTACCTCCCACTTTGAATTTACTCAGCTGTGGAGAAAATGAACTTATCTCTCTTCCACCGATAACAAATTTGACTTATCTCAATGCTACAGGAAATAATCTTACATCGCTGCCCGATCTCCCTTCAGCGTTAGAAAACCTGGTAATAAGTGATAATCAACTTTCTTCACTGCCGGAGCTTCCTGAAGGATTGTTATTACTATGGTGCAATAATAATTTTCTTTCATCTCTTCCCTCTTTGCCCTCTACATTAACCGAACTTAGGTGCGCAACGAATGTGTTGCAATTACTCCCTGACCTGCCTCCAAATTTGCTTTATCTGGGATGTGCTACCAACCAGATAACCACATTACCTTCTTTACCAATTACGTTAAATACACTATTAGCACATGACAATGCAATTACTGAAATGTCTCCTTTTCCGGGTCCGGAATTTTCCTGCGAAGTTGACATAAGTTCGAACCCTATTCAATGTCTGCCTCAATTACCAGACAGCCTTCATTTGATTTTTTGCAATACACCGATTACGTGTATACCCAACATACCTCCCGGATCTACCTTTTATAATTGCAATACACCTCTTCCTCCACTGTGCTCCCCAAGCAGTGTGTGCATACCATACAATATTTCAGGTTACTCTTTCGAGGACCTTGATGCCGATTGTATTTTTGATTCAGATGAATCACCTTTAGCTGGAAGGCTTATCGTAATAAATTCAGGTCAATTTTATACGAGTACCGATGCAAATGGATATTACGCTTTTGCTGTTGATACTGCCGGCACATATCAACTATCGCAAGTAAATCCAAATGATGTGCTGTGGTTGCTGCCCTGTAATGGGAATGTACAATCGGTGACAATTAATGCTTTAACAGACACCTTCAACCACCGCAATTTTCCAAACCATGTCAGTTCCTATTGTCCATTGCCTTCTGTTGATATAGCTACTGCGGCGCAGCTATTATGTTCCGGTAACAACATATATTCGGTGGAATATGGGAACAAGGGTACTTTAACAGCTTTTAATACTTATATCGAGATTACTTTCGATCCTGAAATCATTCCGTTGTCAAGCACTTTACCCTGGACATCGGTGAACGGAAATACTTTCCGTTTTGATATTGGAACAATTTCACCTGGCTATCATGATTCTTTTATAATTACTGACTCCATTTCATGCAATGCCCTAATTGATCAAACAGCTTGCGTAAAGGCAAATATATTTCCTGCATCTACTTGCGAACCGATAAATTCGGTATGGGATCAATCTCACCTTAAAGTGACTGGAAGCTGCAATTCTACCAACGATACCCTACAATTTGTTATTAAAAACGAAGGTGAGGGTGATATGATAGTAAACAATACTGTAACAATTTATGAAGATGACCTTCTCATGGGCAGCGTTACTATCGATCTTGATTCAGGGGATAGCCTTATCATCAAGCAACCAACTACGGGAGCCACCTACCGTGTTGAAGCGCAACAAAGTGCAGGTCATCCAGGTAAAAGTCATCCAAGAGATTTCCAGGAGTTGTGGGGGAATGCGCCGTATTCCTTAAATAAAATTATCCCCATAATGCAGGATGATGCAGATGAGTGGGTGGAGATTGATTGTCACCTGATAACGTCATCGTATTATGCAAACCTAAAAAGCGCTCAGCCATCAGGTGTAGGACCAGATCACCTTATATCTCCTACGGATGAGCTGGATTATATAATTCAGTTTCAAAATACAGGAGCAGATACTGCGTATAATGCACTTATCATCGATACACTGGATATGGAGCATCTGGATATTACTTCTATTCAGCCTGGGGCAGCTAGCGATAAGTATTCCTTTTTTGTGCATAGCACTGGTGTTGTTTCTTTTGCCTTCAATAACATTTATCTGCCTCAAAGCAATCTTAATGAACCTGGCAGTCATGGTTTTGTGAAATATAAAATCCGGCAGAAGGAGAATAACACATCGGGTACCGAGATTGATTACTCCGCTAAGCTTCTTTTTGATTACAATGCACAGGTGAATACTAACTTAGGTTTTGTTAGTATAGCAGGTAGGGATAACCTTTACATGCCCTCATCTCATATGTTCTCGAACACAGGTTATGAAATTGCGGTTTCGCCAAACCCCTTTAAAGATTTTATACAGTTTACCATTGAGGGTGCAGCACTTAAGAAAAACTATTCAGTTACTATAATTAATTTGTTGGGCGAGACCTTATTCACTGCCGGTGAATTTCATTTTGGAGAATTTTTAATTAATCCGGCTATAAAAGAGGAAGGAATATACTTTTATAAGGTATACGAGGAGAACTCATTGATTGGTGCAGGAAAACTTATAAGAAAAGAGTAATAAACCTGGTCGCGTTATTTTACATCAAACTCCAAAACACTTTCATCCTCCAGGAAGCATTCAATATGATCATTGTATGTAACGGGCCCCACTCCGGCGGGAGTACCTGTAAAAATGAGGTCACCTTTTAAGAGAGAAAAAAATCCTGATATATAGCTGATAATCTGTTTATAAGAAAATATCATATCTTTTGTGCTGCCTTTCTGTGCCAGCACCTTATTCTTATACATGCAGAAGTTAAGCGCTCTTATATTGCCTTCAGGCACATCTAAATCTATTAATTCCGACGTCATCTTAAAATCGCCTACACATGCGGCGCCATCGAATCCTTTCGCTATCTCCCACGGCCACCCTTTTAATTTTAATTCTCCCTGAAGATCGCGCGCTGTAAAATCAATACCTACCGTTAGCGCATCAAAATATTTATGAGCGAATTTTTCATCAATATTTTTTCCATTTTTGGATATCCGCAGCACAATCTCCGTCTCATAATGCACATCCCGTGAGAAATGAGGCAGAAAGAAAGGCATCGTCTTCCGCTTTAATGCTGTATCGGGTTTTATAAATATTATTGGCTTATCAGGAATGTCATTTTTTAATTCTCTTGCATGTTCTGCATAATTGCGGGCAACACAAATTATCTTCATGATAATAAAACATATTGTGTTATGTAATAAATAGAAATACTCATGTCAGTTAAAATCTTCAGGTGACAAGGTTCAACTAACTCTATTCACGAAGCTGCATTGCTAATATTCATGATGTGAATCTGTTGCCATAGCATTTATTGCATTGAAAACTCAGCAGATTTGTCACTAAAAAATAGTTTGTACCCTTAAGCTTCCGGTATTTCGTTCAGTGAACGATAAACAGGTCTTTGTTGCTCAAGAATCTTATCCCTTTCACGGTTTGCACCCGGAGATTCCCCAAGAAACAGCATTGCATCACAACTCTCAACAATGGCCATAGAAATGTCTGTGATCAGCTTGTATTCATCATCTACTTCGGACTTTTCAAGAACCGGCAATGCTGCATTTACGCCTATGATCGGAATGTGACCCCTTTCATATATTGCCGCCGCGGCCTCATTCATTGCGTCAAGATTGTCCTGGCGTTCTTTCCCCGTGGGTGCAGAGTATGGTCCTGCTATTGCTATTTTCATTTTTATAGAATTGTTAGATTATTGATGAATATTGCTAAAATCTCCAGTTATAATAGGGTTTAATGATGTCTATAAATCCTGATCTTTTTCGTCGCCTGTTAGCGGCTTTCTGCCCGTCTTATTAAATAGGTTCATTGTTGGGTGCAATCCAATCAGCACAAAGCTTCTAACTGCCTCACAGGCGGTGTTTATATTCTCGGGAAGTAACTTTTGCTCTTGTTCAGTCCACCTTCCAAGCACATAATTCACCTGCTGGCCCTTTTGAAAATTTCCACCTATACCAAAACGCATGCGCGGATATTCATTGGTTTGAAATATTTCCTGCATTGATGTTAACCCATTATGATTGCCATCGCTGCCTTTGCTCCTGATTCGTAACTCTCCAAATGGAATGGCAATGTCATCAACAATTACGAGAAGCTGATTTTTTTCAATGGCGAGTTTCTCACTCCAATATTTTACTGCTTTCCCACTCAAATTCATATAGGTGGCAGGTTTAATTATGTGAAGCATTTTCCCTTTTAGCCTGAATGATGTATGGTAAGCGTGACGGTCTAAACTAAAAGAAGCACCCGCTTCCTTAGCCAATGCTTCTGCAATTTTAAACCCTATATTATGACGTGTCTCAGAGTACTCTTCACCAATGTTACCCAAGCCTGCGATCAAGAATTTCACTATGAATCAGATTATCGGTGTTGCGTTAGCATAAACCGCCACATCAACGTCTTTATTTTTTCTTATCTTCTTTTTTCTTCTCATCCTTTTTTTTCTCTTCAAGCTTAACGGCACCTTTCTCAGCTGCAGGAGCTGCTCCTGCTGCCGGTGTTGGTGCGGCTACAGCGGCAGTAGCCGCAACTGGGGTTTCCTCCTTAACAACCCGTGGTATTAGCACCGATACTATGGGTATGTTGGGAGAATTCAGAAATTCCACTCCGGGAATCTCAAAATCACCAACACGTACAGAGCGCCCAAGTTCAAGATGGTCTATTTTTATCGTGATGTGCTCAATCAGATCTTTTGGAAACAATCTCACCTTCATTTTCTTCATTCTCTGATTTATCTTGCCCCCCGCTCTGACTCCTGCTGGAATACCTTCAAGATTAACAGGGAGCTCGAGGGTAAGCTTTTTCTCAGGATGAATCTCTAGAAAATCAATGTGGATGAGATCATCTGTTACCGGATCAAATTGAATGTCCTGCATCACAGCCTCAATAATGCTGCCGTTGAGCGAGATTTTAGCAGTGTAAAACTCTGGAGTATATACAAGATCTTTAAAAGACGTTGCTGGTGCTGAAAAGCTTAAATTTTCTTTAACACCATAGATGCTGCATGGTATCTGCCCGTTTTTTCTAAGTTCTCTCGTTTGAGTTTTACCGGTTGACTGCCTTACCTGACCTTCAATGGAAATAGATTTCATGATAAAAAAATTTAATTATTAATGAATAAGGACGTGATGGATTTGTGCTCATACATGTTTAGAATGGCTGTAGCAAATAAATCCGCAACGCTAAGTACTTTTATCTTTCTCGACTCTTTTTTCAAAGGAATTGTATCGCATACCACTACTTCTGTTAGCGATGATCTTTCAATATTTTCATAGGCTCTGCCTGATAATACCGGATGCGTAATCAGCGCGCGAACACTTTTCGCTCCTCTTGATAACAGCAGGTCAGATGCGTTGGCAAGCGTATTTGCGGTGTCGATAATGTCATCACAGATAATTACATTTCGACCTGTAACATCACCAATCACGGTCATGGCTGACACCTCGTTTGGCCGCTTGCGATATTTATCGCAGATAACCATCTCTTTGTTGAAATGTATAGCATAAGCCCGAGCCCGATTTACTCCACCAACATCCGGTGCTGCGAAAGTTACATCATGCAGATCGAGAGATTTAATATATGGGATAAAGATTGTCGAACTCTCGAGGTGATCTACAGGAATATCGAAGAATCCCTGTATCTGAGGAGCATGAAGGTCCATGGTCATGATTCGATTGGTACCCGCGGCAGTAAGTAAATTGGCAATCAGTTTGGCTGCAATAGGTACTCTCGGCTTGTCCTTGCGATCTTGGCGGGCATAACCAAAGTAGGGAATAACAGCAGTAATGTATGCTGCAGATGCACGTCTGGCGGAATCAATGAGCAGCAGCAATTCAAAGAGGTTGTCGCTCGGAGCTACTGTTGATTGAACAAGAAACACATAGTCTCCACGAATAGATTCCAATATTACAGGGCATATTTCCCCATCGCTGAAATGGCGAACTTCTGCCTTGCCGACTTCGACGCCATATGCTTCTGCAATGGAGGTGGCAAGGTATTTAGTGTTAGTGCCGGAAAATATTCTAACCTGAGACTCCATTCCATTTTTTAAAGTCGGCAAAGATAGAAAAAGAAATACCAAAAACCGGCTGTAAAATAAAACCTCGTATGAAATCTACCACGTGTAGTAAATATTTTTCTTATTGTAAAAATACATATGCAATTATTGTTTTGAGGCAAGGAGATTAATAATTACACTTAC
>JACCZV010000265.1 GCA_013695775.1 Chitinophagales bacterium
GGGTGTGGTATGGAAACAATCGGATGCCGGCTTTGTAGAGGTAAATTTTAACAACCAGGATATAAAATGCAGCGCCCTCTTTTTAGCTTCCGGCGGCTGGGTAAGCACAGATTGTGAGACAACGATGGAAGAGTTTCCTGATACTGCTGTCAGCTTTCTGAGCGATCCTAAGAATGCGGACAAAGTGAGTAAATATTATAGATCAGAAACTAAAGCGAAAGGGCTTCAGTATTCTGCTGACGTCAAAAAATCAGGTAAGGCCATGCTATTTATCTTTGATGACAAGGGCAACCTGATTATGAAGGGGCCAAAGAATTAAGTTTTATTTATTGTTTTTCTATTGTAATAGTTACTATTGCTATTCTGCCAGATTTACTTCGGACTTTTTTGTTTCCGATTTAATTGGCAATGATCACTTCTTGCATATCCTTTATTTTGTGCTTACTAATAGAAGCATCCATGCAGTGGAAGATAAATCCCTTGTATAAAAAAGTAAACTACATTATTGGTAAATATCCTCTCTCATTATTGTTTCTTATAAGCAGCGGTTTAACTTTTTACACATTCTACTATCCCTTAGTTTATCCCTCTCAATTCCTGCTATATGATAGATTTGATCAGGCCCGGAATATTTACGCATATCTCTATTTTCTTGATCAGGATTTCTCCGAAGGATTATTTAGATTCCTAGGATTGAATTACCCTTACGGTGATTTTATATTTTATACCGACTGCACTCCCTTAATTGCCTGGTCTGTTAAAATATTTTCACACTATATTATTGATATCACCCCAATCAGCCTGGTTGTTTATAATATTTTTATTTTATCGTCAATCCCTCTCACTGCTATATTATTATTTCGGATTCTGTCTATGGTGGTTACCATTCCGTGGATCGTATGGTTGGGAGCCCTTTGTCTACCATGGTTTAATCCACAGACTGTTCGATTAAATACCGGAGATATTAATTTATCAATGTCGGTAATAATAGTATGTGGTATTTATTTAATCATATTAATGTATAAGCAGGTACGCACTATTAAGTTTTATTTTTTACTTTCATTGCTGATCTTATTAACGGTCAGCTCCTGCTTTGTTCATGTGTACTACCTGGCAATTTTAGGGACATTTGCGGGTTCTTTTTTTTCTATCTGGGGATTGAATGAAATCTACCACCGCCGGCCATTCCTTAAAATATGGATTAGCGGATTCGCATATCTAATTATCTCTTTTGGCCTTTGCCTGACAATATTCCGAACCACGGACTCTTTCTATTCAATCCGTAATAAAATTGCAGAGGGATACGGCTGGATGAACTGGAAGCTGAACTTCTCAAGCCTTTTTTCTGAATATGATTTTTTACATATTCCATTCCTGTTTCACAGCAATACTCCTTTGCCGGATGGGAATGCTAACTATTTAGGAAGCTTTACCTTGTATACGATAGTAATCTTACTCCTGCTCGCCATTTTCCGCTCTCAATATGCTGTTAATCTTAAGAGATTGATACTTAAAAATATCAATGGAAACCTCCTAATGTTTTTATTGATAAGCTCTTTGATTTTGCTTTCTATTTCTTTGGGCGAAGAATACATTCTGAATACCAATATCAAATTTGTGAACCTATTTAATCCTTTTAAATATCTGCATAGGTTTACGCAGATGGTAACACACTTCCGTGCATTAAACAGATTTGCATGGACTTTTTTCTGGACATTAAACTTCTTTTCTTTTATCATTCTGGCTCATTTCATTATAACCTACAAAGAGGCCAGCTTAAGAATTGTAGCATTCATTTTAGTAGCCTTTTTATTGCTCGATGCCGGTGATGCGCTTCTATTTTCTAGAAATTTCCATAAAAAGCAGGTTACGAACCATTACCAATACGGAACTATTTATAATGACATGAAGTCACTAAGCAATCAAATTGATGCAGGGAAATATCAGGCGATATTGGCAATTCCATATTTCTGTGTTGGAACTGAAGATTATACAATTACCCTTGATCCGAATGATGATTTTGCGAGAAATATTTATTGCATTTCACTTATAACTCATTTGCCATTAATGAATTCATCTCTTGGACGAACACCATCCATCTTTACGGAGAATATCTTTAGCGCATTCTTAAACTCTCACGCCAATTCGGAGTTAAAGAAACAGATGAATGATAAACCGATATTGGTAGTTTACAATAAGCATTTCTATGATGACCAAGGCAACCCACGCGATGTACCCATCAATACCCGGGAGCCCGCCTTTACAGTTTTAAAAAACGGGCAGAATTTTATTGCAACCAAATCACATAGAAAAATTGCGGAGCAAGCTGACTGGCAATTATTCGAAATTTTAATTGCTGATCTATAAAGACATTCTAATTTATTTCCGGAGCATGTTCTACTGGTTAAGTTAAATGCCCAAGAGACTACTTGTAGCGGCATAAAGCTTTCTCCTTCAATTTTACGAAGCCGTTTTCTACCGCTTAAGCTAAGTTGCTGAGGGATGACTTTGTGCAAAAGGATTCTCTTAAATTTTCCTCAGCTGACTTTTATCGCCCAAGCTAAGTGGCGGCAGAAACGGATTCTCATGCAATTTTTCCGAAGCCGTTTTCTACCGCTTAAGCTAAGTCCCGGAGGGACGATAGTATGGTAGTACAAGGATTGCCATAAAAATAACCCCATAGGGGTGACAGTATTTCTCAGCAGACAATCTCAGGCTAATGATTTCAATGAAACATGCTGTTGATGATATTCTCAAAATCTTAAAAAAATCTTTCGCCCCTACGGGGCTTTGGGGTTATGTGTTCCTGGTTCTACGATACTGCCGCTCCTACGGAGCTAAGTAAGCCATTGATGGACAATGGAGAATAATATTTAATGAATATTGTATGTGTAATTTTGCGAGAAGGATACGAAATCTCACCCTACTGGGGCTCCGCCTTATGTATTCCTGGATTTA
Source organism: Chitinophagales bacterium (assembly GCA_013695775.1). Lineage (GTDB taxonomy): Bacteria > Bacteroidota > Bacteroidia > Chitinophagales > UBA10324 > JACCZZ01. Next base: position 2,959 of record JACCZV010000265.1, read on the forward strand.
ACCATAATTGCTGCTCGTCTGAGCTAAGCAAGTTATGGAAGGAGACAAATTGTTAAAATATCTTTCATTCATAAAAAGGTTGAAACTTTTTTTATTTGGTAATTTGCCATTCAAATTGTACCCATGAAAGGGGCGAATTATATATGGTTTAAGGAAAGCCACCCATTATTTACCCCGTCCCTGCAATATGGTTCGAAGAGTATAAAGCAAAACGCGCAGGTCTAGCATCAGCGACATGTTCTCAATATAAAGCAGATCATATTTCATCCGCGAGATCATCTGATTCAAATTCTCCGCATATCCGAACTTCACCATTCCCAAAGATGTAATACCTGGTTGTACCCGGTGCAAATGCTTGTAATCTGTAGTTTGTTCAATAATTTTTTCAATATAATATTTGCGTTCAGGCCGTGGGCCAACAATACTCATTTCACCCTTTAGCACATTTAAAAATTGGGGCAGCTCATCGAGCCTCCATTTGCGCATTACCTTGCCCCATGCAGTTATGCGGGGATCCTCATTCGAAGAGAGTTGTGGCCCATTTGTTTCAGCTCCCACATACATACTTCGAAACTTATAAATACTAAAGGGCTTTCCATGAAGACCTATCCGCTCCTGAGAATATACTACGGGGCCAGGGGATGAAAGCTTAACTTTAATGGCGACAAAGAGAAAAAGTGGCCAAAGAACTATAAGCACTAAAAGAGATACCACGACATCTATAATACGCTTAAAAATGTATTGCCACTTCGACATCAGTTGCGGATATATTTCAATAAAAGATGCTCCTAAGAGATGATTCATACGAACAGAACCTGATATAATGTCGTACATGTCGGGCACAATCTTAATTATCACATTGCGGTCGGCCAGTTGATTCAGCATTTCTTTAAGCTGATGATGCTCTGATGATTCAATTGCTACTATTACCTGCTCCACCTTATGTCCGTGAATGATTTCTTCCAGATTTTGTAGCCTGCCTAATTTAGGCAAATGGTCTGAAAGACCGTTGCCATTTCCATTTGTATCAATAAACCCGATGAAATGATAACCCTGTGACTTTCCCTTCCCGTTGATTTCGTTGTGCACCTCAATGGCTCTCTTGTTACCACCAATTAGCAGCGTGGGAAAATTTACAACACCTTTTTGCATGCGTTGCTTTGCTCCATTCAAAAGCAGCAACCTTGCAACGATGGTGAAAACGTAGTGAATGAATAACAATATGCCTACTGATTCATAGTAATCCCGATATCCTTTTACCTGATCATCAATGAGCACTGTGAAAAAAAGAATCATGGAGCCAATGATGGAAATAAAAAAGGTTTTGGTTGTTTCACTCGCACGGGATTTAAGATAAATGTTGGTATATGTTCCTGTGAGATAATACAAAAGCAACCATCCTATGGGAATAAGAATTATTCCCTGTATAAAATTCTTATCATTAAGGAATGCAGAAAAATCAGAAAGCGGATACTGATCTATAAATAATTTGCGTAACGTAAAGAATGTCGCCCATGAAAACACCGCTGTTATGTAATCAACCAAAACATATGCAAGAATACCTGTCCGTTTTGACCTTTCCCGCATAAGGATTAAAAATTGACGAGTTTTAAGTTGTCCAGGTAAATTCGAGACTCTGTTAGTGTAGTATCAAAATTTGCCCTTACCTGCACCTGCAATTCATCTGCCTGCAGAGCAAGCAGGTCTCCGCCCATATCCAAATAAATTTTATTCCAATTTTCCTTTGGATTTATTATCCATTTATAAAGGGAGATGCTTCCCACCCCAGTCAAAGTAGTATAAAAGCCAATCTCAAAGACCTGATCACACTTATAGTTCATCTCAAGATAAACGGGGCTTCCATTGGGGATGGGATAACTGTTAGCGGTTCGCCCCTCATACACATCATGTTCCTTATTCAAATATATGTACCCCGAATAGCTTCCTTCAAAAACCTGTGAAACATCACTGGTTCTGACAAGATTTGAGTCGCCTGCAATCTGCAACAAGATGTTTCCTGCTTCGAAATCTTCAATAAATGAAAACTTTGATACAGTTCGATAGGTGAAATGAGGCGAGAGTGGATAGATTTCCTTTTCCTCCAGATCCAACGTAAGGGTATCGGGAAAAAAAAATGGGTATATCACCCTGGTCGCAGAAATGCCATTATTCATGATTCCTGCGCTTATAACCGCTTTTGCTGTGCCGGTATTTAAAACCGGAAAGGTGATGGGAATTTCATAAACTCCCTGTATGCCACCGTTTATATCAAACCAAACATCCGTGATTTTCTGAGAAGATGTGCCTTGAAGTTCTGACGCTGTAAACGTGACCGTATCAACATTGAGGTATGCTGGAATTTCCTCAGCCGGGTTAATGATCTCGCATGATAGCAGCCCGGTGCAAATAAAACCGGCCCATAGGTAATAGTTGCTGAAAGTAGAAATTATCAAATGAGATACGTTAATAAATTGTAAAGGCAAACGATTCATCGAAGCGATTATTATGAATATAAAAATTCAATTTATTGACAGCATATCAGGACTGATACATATAAATAATATTTTATCCCGGAGCCCGTTCAATTTTTTCTATTATCTGGTATGCAATATTCATAGCATTGTATCCATCAACAAGGGTAACAGGGGGGTCTTTATCTTTTATGATGGCTTCATAAAATAGCTCCAGCTCTAATTTTATAGAATTGATGGGTTTAATCTCAGGCCTTTCAAAGTTTATCACTTTTGTTTCCTGGCCTCCCGTATTTAACTCTATTGCAAAAGGATTTATGCTGTCGCGCTTGTTAGATAAGCGAATTATCTCCGCCTTTTTATCGAGGAAATCAATGCTGATGTATCCATCCTTTTGAAACATACGCATCTTCCTCATTTGCTTTAATGAGATGCGGCTGGCCGTAATATTGGCTACACAGCCGTTATCGAACTCTATGCGGGCATTGGCTATATCGGGCGAGCTGGATATGATAGCCACACCGCTGGCACTGATCCTCTTCACGGATGACTTCACCACATTCAATATGATGTCTATGTCATGAATCATCAGGTCAAGGACAACAGGCACATCGGTACCACGCGGATTGAAAATAGCCAGGCGGTGAGTCTCAATAAACATAGGGCTCAAAAAGTAAGGCTGTATGGCCAGGAAGGCGGGATTGAACCGTTCCACATGGCCAACCTGGGCTTTAACCCGTGCCTCCTCAGCAAGCCCAATCATTTCACGGGCCTCCTCGAGAGTATTGGCTAAAGGCTTCTCAACAAAAATATGTTTCGATTTCCTGAGGGCCTTAACAGCACATTCGTAATGCGAAATCGTGTTGGTAACAATATCTACGGCATCTATCTCATCTAAAAGCGCATCAAGATCATAAAACCTCTTTAGTCCAAACTCGTTTTCTGCCTGTGTAGCATGATCATCATTGGGGTCAAAGAAACCAACCAAATCAAAGTCTTTAATTTCCCTGATGAGCTTTAGATGAATCTTGCCCAAGTGCCCTGTACCGAGCACTCCAATCCTAACCATGAGCTTATTGTCTTTTTTAAATGCGCGCAAAAATAAGTAAAGGGAAAAGAGCTTTGCCCATGCATTTCTATATTTTTGTCACATGGCCCAGCCCCGCACTATTGCATTTCATACTCTAGGCTGCAAACTCAATTTTGCTGAAACATCCTCTATTAGCAGAATGGTTGAAAGTTCCGGTTTTCAGAAAGTACTTTTTGAAGATGGAGCCGATGTATATGTAATCAATACCTGTTCTGTTACTGAAAATGCAGACAAAGAATGCACTCACATAGTACGCAAAGCATTGCGCTTTTCGCCGCAGGCTCAGATCATTGTTATGGGATGCTACGCGCAGTTAAAGCCATACGCCATTGCAAAAATTGAGGGAGTGGACATGGTGCTTGGGGCAAAGGAAAAATTTCGTTTGGCGGAATATTTGAAAATCTTACCTGAGAAAAAAACATCCCACGGAGAATCAATTGTATATTCCTGTGACGTGCAGGAAATAAAATTTTTTCAGAGCAGCTACTCACGGGGTGAAAGGACTCGGGCCTTTTTAAAGATACAAGACGGCTGCAGCTATAGTTGCACTTATTGCACCATCCCTATAGCACGGGGGAAAAGCAGAAGTGACACCATTGCAAATGTGCTACAACAGGCAGCTTTACTTGCTGATTCCGGTATTAAAGAAATTGTACTCACCGGTGTAAACATTGGTGATTTCGGCATTACTGATGCTTCGAAAGGCACAAGAGATGAATCTTTTTTTGAACTGCTTCAATGTCTTGATGAGATAACCGGCATAGAGAGGTTCCGCATTTCTTCTATAGAACCTAATTTACTTAAAGATGAAATAATAGAATTCGTGGCTGCATCAAAACTATTTATGCCTCACTTTCATATTCCATTGCAATCAGGTTCAGATAATATTTTAAAGCTGATGAAGCGAAGGTATCTTTCCCATCATTATGCGGAAAGGATAGGTCTAATAAAATCTCTGATGCCGCATTGCTGCATTGGCGCTGATGTGATTGTAGGATTTCCGGGAGAAAGTGATGAAGAATTTTTAAAAACATATGATTTCCTCTGTGCGATTGATGTCAGCTATCTTCATGTATTTACCTATTCTGAGCGTGATGAAACCGAAGCCTCAACAATGAAAAATGTTGTCCCAAAGGGTGTGAGGCACGAGCGAAATAAAATGCTGCGCATCCTTTCTGAAAAAAAACGCGAGGCGTTTTACCAATCACAGATAGGAAAAGAGAGAAAAGTATTGTTTGAAGATGGCAGGCCAGGAACAGCAAAAGGATTCACTGACAACTACATTCAGGTTACTGCCTCATCTGATGTCTCACTGCAGGGAGAAATTCAGACCGTCCGACTGCTTAAATCCAATGGTGCCATGGCAGAGGGGCAGATCGTTGCATCCGAAGAACCCAGCTACATAGATACCAACTCTATTATTTCATGCGGAACATCATTATGAACGCTTCACTGTCCGCCTTAGACACACAACTCCCATGTACCCTAATTTAGGATACTTCTTTGAAGATATCTTCAATACGCGGCTGAGCGGCCCTTTTACTGTACTCTTTGCTTTTCAGAGTTTCGGGTTTATGATGGCAATGTCTTTTTTGGCGGCTGCCTATACAGTATATCTTGAATTGAGAAGAAAGGAAAACAGGCGTTTGCTGCAGCCCGTACCTAAAAAAACAATAGTTGGGGCTCCAGCCACCATTTCCGAACTTTTGATTAACGGTGTTACCGGGTTCATCCTTGGATTTAAGCTGATAGAAATCTTCATTGACCTGAAGGGATTCACCGATAATCCCCAGGAATTTGTCCTGTCGTCACGCGGCAATTTAGCAGGCGGAATCATTGTTGCAGCCCTGATGGTGTATCTTAAGTACAAGGAAAAAGAAAAGCAGCGCTTATCGAAGCCAGAGGAAAAAACAGTGCTTGTGTGGCCGCGCCAGATGATTGGCGACATCACCATCATAGCCGCTGTGAGCGGACTGCTGGGAGCGAAGATCTTTGACAGCCTCGAGCATTTGGATTCTTTAGTTGAAGATCCGATAGGCACCATTTTCTCCTTTAGTGGTTTAGCCTTTTATGGAGGATTGATTTTTGGTGCCATCGCTGTATTATATTTTGCTCACCGCAACAAAATCCCTATGCTGCATATGGTTGACGCGGCGGCTCCCGGGCTGATTCTTGCCTATGGTATCGGACGCATCGGCTGCCATGTTGCTGGCGATGGAGATTGGGGTATAGAAAATTTAAATGCAAAGCCGTCGTGGTTCATCTTCCCTGACTGGGCCTGGGCATATAATTATCCGCACAACGTAAATCAGGATGGTGTTCCAATTCCGGGTTGCGAAGGGAAATATTGTTACATGCTTCCACATCCGGTGTTTCCTACTCCTCTCTATGAGATCACCGCTGCACTGCTGATTTTTGCATTTTTATGGTTGATAAGAAAAAGGATAACTGTGCCGGGAATGTTATTTTCCATTTATCTAATTCTGAATGGCATTGAAAGATTCTTTATAGAGAAAATCCGAATTGATATCAAATATCATTTCTTCGGACTCACTGCTACTCAGGCGCAAATAATTGCAGTAGGAATGATTGCCATCGGAATAGGAGGGTTAATCTTTTTACCAG
>JACCZV010000346.1 GCA_013695775.1 Chitinophagales bacterium
CCCTCTACTCGCGCTCGTTTGCAGTCAAGCTTGTAAGGGCGCGAACGAGTGCGCTTTCAACAACGGATTTACATGTTTTCTGTAAAGGTCGAGCGTCCTTGCCCACCAGTTTTGCTTCCCGAATTTATCCATTCCCAATCAAAAAAGCTACCACTAAATTGGCAATTATTCTATCTCCTCAACATCAAATCCCAGGATTTGCAAGTGATCCCAAAACTGCGGATAAGATTTTTTAACTACTAATGGATCGTCAATAATTATCTCACTACACAACATCGCTAAAGGTGAAAATGCCATTGCCATCCGATGATCAAGATAAGTAGAAAAGGTATAAGGGCGGGAGATAAATTTTCCATCAATCATGATTGTATCGCCTGATCTGGTCACTGCTATTCCACACTTAGCCAACTCTTTTTGTAATGCTTCTTCACGATGACTTTCTTTGTATTGAAGATGCTCGAGACCCGTAAATGTTGCTTCCTGTGATAGTCCGGCACAGGTAACAAAGAGAGCCGGCGCTAAATCAGGCTGGTCTTTTAGATTAAAACGAAAATTATTTTTGGAAGGTGATTTAGTAAGCAGAATCTTTTCTTCTTTATACGTTGTCATTACTCCAAAACTTTCCATCAGTGTTGCAATGGCAGAATCCCCCTGAAAACTATTCTGCAGTAACCCTGATAGTGTTAGCTCTGGCTCATCGGCGAATGCCGCCATTTCATAATAGTATGATGCGGCGCTCCAGTCAGATTCAATGAATATTTTGTTTGAATGATATTGCTGGTGAGGAATGTGTATTGTTTGCTCATTTCGTGTATGGTCTATGCCGAAATGTTTCATCAGCGACAGCGTCATTTCAATATATGGCTGTGAAACTACCTCGCCAGTTAGCTGCAGTGTCAAACCATTTTTCAAGCACGGTGCTATCATGAGCAGTGCAGAGGCAAACTGGCTGCTGATATCTGATCGAACAGCTACCCTGCCGCCCTGCATCCTTCCGCCGGATATTTTAAGCGGAGGAAAATTTGCTTTTTCAATGTACTCGATTTTTGCACCGAGTTCACCTAAAGGATCTACGAGGTCACCTACGGGACGTTGCTTCATACGATCACTACCAGTAAGTATCCATTCACCCTCGTTAAATGCAAAATAAGCCGTTAGGAATCTAAATGCGGTTCCGGCATCATGAGCATCAAATATTCTCTCACCTGATTTAAGTAATTGTGTTAGAACTTTGGTATCGTTAGAATCTGAGACGTTTTTCTTGTCAATATCTCTACCCATTAAAGCTTGAATGATCAATACACGGTTGCTGATGCTTTTTGATCCGCTTAGCTGGATTTCCCCTCTTAACTTCTTGTTCTCCTTTCTAATTCTGTATGTCAATATATGTATAATTAATCCCAATTATAGAATGTTATATAATATTACTAAGTTTCTGAAGCCTCCAGTTTTTATAGTGATTTCTCAACATTATAACACTCTTCTATAAAATGCAGGGCCTTAAGAATAGTCTCCTCATCTGCTGCAACATTGATCATTGGCATTCCGATATCTTTTAATAATGCAAATTGAATTTGCCCGTCTCTATTTTTTTTATCTTGTTTCATCAGCGTCAGCAACTCTGCAAAGAAATTCTCAGTCACATTTACATTCGGGAAATGATTTGTAATATATGAAGCGCCTTTTCTCATCTTCTTTTCCGGCATTCCGCATAGTTTATGAGAAAGATGCAACTCCCCTATCATTCCTGCTGCTACACAATACCCATGAAGAACATCAACATTATTTTTCAAAAGATGGGTTTCAATAGCATGACCAATGGTATGACCGAAATTCAGAATCTTACGCAATCCTTTTTCATAAGGATCGGCTTTTACAACTGAAAGCTTAAACTCACAGGATTGCTGAACTATCTTTTTCCAATTAACGGAAGAAAGATTTTCAATTAAGTATATTTTTTTCCAGAACTTTCCTCCATCAAGCAATGAATGCTTCACTACTTCCGCAAATCCGTTTAGTATTTGTTCAGCAGGGAGAGTTTTTAGAAATTCCGGATTCACAAAGATTGCTGCCGGATCTTTAAATACTCCAATCTGATTTTTATAGTTTGAGAAATCAATTCCCTGCTTTCCACCATATGCTGCATCTGCCTGACTGAGCAATGTGGTAGGCAAATGAATAAAATCAATTCCACGTTTATAGGTTGCTGCGGCAAATCCCCCAAGATCACAACCCATACCTCCGACAAGATTGATAAGTACGGATCTGCGATCTGCATGATATTCGGTGAGTTGTTCCCAAACCTGCTGAACGGTGTCTATATTCTTGAAAGCTTCACCTGAAAAGATTTCTATTACTGTGGCATCCTGCAACTCTTGTATGCCTTTTAACAAAACAGGCAGGCATAGATTAACTGTGTTGTCATCTACTAAAATAAAATGTTGTGAATAGTTTTTTCTGTCAAGGAATTTTGATAATTCGCCTGAGCAATTATGGGAATATATATTGGTAGAATTCTTTTTCCCTTTAGCACTCTTTATGACAATACAGTCTTCTTGTTTTATTGCCACATCAAAAATATTGTCATATTCTTATATAGAAAATAGAATTGTAATCGCTCTCTCTTCGTGAGTAAAAGAGGTTCAAAGCACCTCAATTATTAACTTACAGGCTGTTCTGCTTTCTTAGCTAAATTCATTACATCCACCTGTGTTCTAATAGATTCATCGTGAATGAGTACATAAAGAGCTTTCACAAAATCGCGGGATAATCCCATCGTCTCACCAAGCTCGAGTGCTTTCTTTAAAATTTCTTCCCATCTACTCACCTGAAAAACAATGATGTTATTGTCACGTTTCCATTCCCCAATTTCTTTTGAAAGCAGCATGCGTGAAGAAAGCGTCTGCAACAGTTCTTCATCTATTTCATTAATTTTTTCACGAAGTTCCTGAAGGCGTGAACGCTGATCCTCTTTAAGCGGATTACGTATCACGAGGTTAGAGATAATTTCAAACAATCTATCAGGGGTGATTTGTTGTCGTGCATCACTCAGTGCGCGCAATGGATCATTGTGTGTCTCAATCATCAATCCATCATAATGCAGATCCATTGCCTTTTGTGCAACGAAAGCTGTAAGGTGCGTGTTGCCGCAGATGTGACTCGGATCACAGATGAGAGGCAGCTCCGGGCACATAGTTTTTAATTCAATAGCTAAATCCCATTGAGGCTGGTTGCGGTACATGGTAACTTCATATGAATGAAAACCGCGATGAACCGATGCAAGCTTTTTTATTCCTGCCCGGTTGATACGCTCGAGAGCTCCGATCCAAAGTTGCAGATCAGGATACGCTGGATTCTTCACAAGAACAGGCACATCAACACCTTTCAGGGCGTTGGCTAATTCCTGTACTGAAAATGGATTTACTGTAGTACGGGCACCAATCCACAAGATGTCAATTCCTGCCCTCAATGCTTTCTCTATATGCATCGGGTTGGCAACTTCTGTTGCAAGCAGAGCACCGGTTTCTTCCTTTACTCTTTTCATC
>JACCZV010000002.1 GCA_013695775.1 Chitinophagales bacterium
ATTCCTCCAATAAAGCTCTGGACGGCCTCGTTTTAAACCGTTGACTGGCAGTGATCTTCCAGATAAGAAATTACATATCTGAAGTTTCTACACTCAAACAATTACTGTGGATATTTAAACCCCACGATAAATAGGTACCCGAAAGGTGACATCTACTTTTGTTTTGTAAAATTAATGTCCTGAATGATTGAGACAGCAACCACGTACGAGATTAAGCTTCCTGAATTTGAGGGACCGTTCGACCTGCTGCTATTTTTTATTGAACGTGATGAGCTGGATATTTATAATATTCCTATTGCTAAAATCACCAAAGATTTTCTTGATTACATTCATAAAATGAGTGTAATGAACATTGAATTGGCAAGTGAGTTTATTGTAGTTGCGGCAACGCTGATGCGTGTGAAAGCCAAAATGCTGCTGCCCAGAAAAGATATTGATGACACTGGAAATGAAGTTGATCCCCGGAACGAGCTTGTTCGGCAGCTTCTGGAATACAGGCGCTATAAGGATGTGCTTGATGATATAAGGCTGCTGGAGGAGGAGCGGAGAAAGCAGTTTGAACGTGGAAATGTTGTTAGTGAATTAAAATCTATCTCAGAAATGTGGACAGGTGAGGCGGAACTGCATAAGCTTACGCTGTTCCGATTGCTAAAGTCCTTCGAGCGCGTGACAAATCGCTTTGAAGAGCAAAAGAATAAACCTGTTCATACGGTCGTCGCATTTGCATACTCGATCGAAGGGCAGAAGAAATATTTATCAGGCCTTATAAATTCAGATCAAAACATTCCTTTCCAGCGCATATTTGAAGGTTGTGAGAACCGCATCCATGCCGTATTTACATTTCTCGCAATTCTGGAAATGATTCAGCAAAAATTGATTGCCATTCAGCCCGGTTTAGGAATCAATAACTTTTGGATCAATAAAGTGGCTGCCTAACATTTGCTGAGAATTTTACGAACTTCTTCATACAAAAATTTTTTTAACAACTCCCAAATCCCGGCCTACTTTCCTAAAAGCCTCAATAGCCTCATCGAGATGTTCCTGCTCATGTGATGCGGAAAGCTGCACACGGATGCGAGCATTTCCCTTTGCAACTACCGGATAAAAAAATCCGATTACGTAAATTCCCTCCTCCAGCATTCGTTCTGCAAAATTCTGCGCTACTACTGCATCATATAACATGATCGGTACGATGGGGTGCTCGCCGGGCTTTATATCAAAACCTGCGTCAGTTATTTCGCTGCGAAAATAACGTGTGTTGCTCTCCAACTTGTCTCGCAATTCGGTAGAGCTACCCAACATTCCCAATACTGCTATAGAGGCACCGGCAATTGAGGGCGCGAGGGTGTTAGAAAACAGGTAAGGCCTTGACCTTTGACGAAGCATGTCAATAATTTCCCGGCGTCCTGAGGTGAATCCTCCTGAGGCGCCCCCCAATGCCTTTCCGAGAGTCCCAGTTATGATGTCAATCTTCCCTATCACACCATGATGCTCATGGGTGCCTCTGCCATTTTTTCCCAGGAAACCAGTAGCATGGCTATCATCAATCATCACCAGTGCATCGTGCTTTTCTGCCAGCATTACGATCTTATCGAGTTGAGCAATGGTACCATCCATGCTGAAGGCTCCGTCGGTGACGATGATGCGGCCACGCAGTCCTTCAGTTTCCCTGAGCTTTTGTTCCAGGTCTTCCATGCTGTTGTGCTTATAGCGGTAACGCTGGGCCTTGCATAGACGAATGCCATCAATGATAGAGGCATGGTTCAACTCGTCGCTTATGATGGCATCCTGCTCATTGAACAATGGCTCAAAGAGGCCACCATTTGCATCGAAAGCAGCAGCATATAAAATGGTTTCTTCCGTACCAAGAAAATCTGAAAGTTTCTTTTCAAGAGTTTTATGAATATCCTGTGTTCCGCAGATGAAACGTACGCTTGACAGTCCATAACCATGTTCATCCATTGTTTTTTTAGCAGCTTCAATAACTTCAGGATGTGAGCTTAAACCGAGGTAGTTGTTTGCACAAAAATTTAACACAGTTTTTCCGTTCACTACGATTTCAGCACCTTGCGGCGACGTGATGATGCGTTCATTTTTGTAAAGACCTGAGATTCTGATTTCTTCAAGTTCCTGCTGTAGTCTTGATTGTATGGAATACATGCATCTTGTTTTAGGAGGTGAAAATAGCTAA
>JACCZV010000007.1 GCA_013695775.1 Chitinophagales bacterium
TTATATACATTTGCGGCTTCACTAACTTTAAATAATAATCATGAAAAAGAAAATTACGCCTGCATTCATCTCTTTTCTTATTCTTATACTTGTTCAAGAATCGGTCTTTGCTTCCCCCGAAGTTAACTTTAGAGCAAACACCGGCTACTCAAACACTTCCTGTTGATTCACCTAAGAAAAAGGCAGAACCAACAGCCCCTCCTGCCCAATTAATTACCTTTCCACTATCTCTCAAAAACAAATTGTCGCTCTCCGGATATACACAGGGCAGGTATATCTATAATATGGTCGAGGGTGTGAAAACGAATACGTTTGACGTGAGGAGAGCACGGCTCGATTTAAGGGGCACTATAAATTCCAAATGGCAATATCGTAGCCAAATCGATTTTGCACCTAACGTAAGAATATTGGATGCAACAGTATCCTTTACCGCAAATCCATACTTAAGAATTACAGCAGGGCAACAAAAAATTGCATTCTCATTAGAAAACCTCCTCTCTTCAACATTGATGGAAAACATCAACCGGTCTCAGGTAGTTGAGGCATTGGTAAGTCGCTCTGCAGATGTAATTAGCCTTAGTCCCAATTCAAATAATAATGGTCGTGACATTGGGGTTATAGTCAGTGGTGGAATTGCACTGGATTCTCTGAGAAAAAGAAATATCATTGAATACTTTGTTGGTGTATATAATGGAGATGGCATCAATAAAGGCGATAATAATGTTGATAAAGACTTCTCCGGACGACTGCTATTTTCTGCGATCAAAGGTTTACAGCTTGGTGGCTCCTATTACAAAGGATTAGGTTCTTACGGGACAGACTTAACTGTTGAGAGAATCCGTGACCGAATAGGTGGGGAAATATATTACTTTAATAAGTGGGTTTCATTTAAAGCAGAATATATACAAGGCAAGGATGATACAATCAGCAGAGGAGGCTATTACGCCCAGTTGGCGGGATTTGTTATTCCAGAGAAACTGCAGTTGGTTGTTAAATATGATGGTTATGATGGGAACCTTGATGTGGACGAGAATGTCTCTACCATTTATACTGCTGGCCTAAACTTTATACCCAATCAGTGGGCGAAGCTCCAGGTTGCTTATGATATGCGTCATGAACAAGCTGAGACTCAAACGAAAAATAACCAAATTCAAATGATGCTTAAGCTTATGTTTTAAATCTTCATATCAAATCTGGTACAATATTTATAATGATCTACAAAGTTTATAGATTAAATAGATTTTCTAAATTTTGTTTACTTTTGTCCACCCCTTAAAAAGCCGAATTAAAATGAAGCCAAAAAACTTACTGTATTTACCTATCCTGATTGTTGTAGCTATCGGGATGATGAATTTTACTGCTGCTAAAAAAGAATTAATCCCTGCAGTTTCACCACCCGTTCTTTCAGGAAAAATCACCCTGTCAGGTGCTTATGCCTTATATCCAATGGCTGTTAAATGTGGCGAACAGTTCAAAAAACTGAATCCTAATGTTTCTTCGATATACAAGGTGGAGGAGCAGGAAAAGGAATGACAGACGTGCTAACGGGGACTGTGAATATAGGAATGGTATCCCGCGACATATCTCCCGAAGAAGAGAAGAAAGGTGCTTATGGAATTCCCGTCTGTAAGGATGCTCTTACAACTTAAAAGAAATGACTTACTTGTGAGTAAGATGGGTCGGCATGGGGGCTATTCATTATCAAAAGATCCTGACCAAATATTTTTGGGTGATGTTGTCCGAATATTAGATGGACCCATCGGCCCGCTTCCCTGCGTCAGCGAGAAATTTTATCAACCTTGTTTCGACTGCAAAGATGAACTTACATGTGAAATAAGAAATGTCATGCAACTTGTGCGTGATGCTACAGTTTCAATATTAGACAAAACATCTCTGGAGGCAGCATTGCATTCAAAGTTTAGCTCCCTAAAATCAATTGTTGAAACAACTGTATTTTAACATAATTGATTTGCCAAATTCATCGGGTGATACGTATATGCATCATGCATGATACGATATGCAAATGGACAACACATAACCCTATCTTAAGTGCATCTTATAGTGTAGTAATCTCTCGAAAGTATCATTAACAGACACACACAAGCGAGAATACCTCCTCCTAAACTATATATCAGTTTCTGATAGCAATATAATTCCTCTTTTGCATCTCAACTTGTATTTTTGAATGCCTTAAAAAATTAATAATGCCGTCTCTAAAGATTGATCATACTGTAACCACTCGTTTCCTTAAATATGTAACCATCGATACCCAATCTGATCCGGAATCAGATGCTATTCCCACCACTGAGAAACAAAGAAATCTCTCCCGAATACTAGTCGAGGAATTGAAGGCGATGGGCATTGCTGACGCAGAGCTGGACCAATTTGGTATTGTGTATGCTACCGTTTTTTCCAACACAAATAAAGACGTACCCACGATTTGCTTCTGTTCTCATGTGGATACTTCGCCGGACTGCAGCGGCGCAAATGTTCATCCTATCATCCATAAAAATTATTCAGGAGGTGATATAATTCTACCTGCCGATGATACGATAATAATACGATTCTCCGAACACGACGATCTCAGAAATCAGATTGGAAATGATATTGTTACCGGCGATGGCACTACCTTATTAGGAGCGGATAACAAAGCAGGTGTTGCAGCGATTATGGATGCAGCTAATTTTTTAATGTCGCATCCGGAAATCAAACATGGAACCATTCGCCTTTTATTCACACCAGATGAAGAAGTAGGTCGTGGAGTTGATCATGTAAACATGAAAAAATTAAACGCTCAATTTGGATATACTATAGATGGAGAATCTGCAGGCACGCTGGAGGATGAGACTTTTTCAGGGGATATGGTGATAATCAGCATCAAGGGGGTCAGCGTACATCCCGGATTCGCTAAAGGAAAAATGGAAAGCGCTATTAAAATAGCCGCAGCTATAATTGATTCTCTGCCTAAAGAAAATTTATCACCTGAAACAACTGAAGGAATGGAGGGCTTTATTCATCCTGTGACTGTAAGCGGCATGCTTGAACAGGCTACAATAAAACTTATCATACGCGATTTTAATGACGCGGGTTTGGCTGAAAAAGAAACTTTACTGAAAGCTCTTGTGGAACAAGTGCTGAAACAATATCCTAATTCAACCTTTGAATTAAAGGTTATAGAGCAATACAGGAACATGAAAAAGATTGTAGATCAGCATCCCAATGTATCTACCTATGCCCTGGAAGCAATGCAAAGATCAGAGTTGGAGGCGGAACGGCGCAGTATCAGGGGAGGCACCGATGGAACGCGATTGTCTTTTATGGGGATGCCTTGTCCTAATCTTTTTGCCGGCGAACACGCCTTTCATTCACGCCAGGAATGGGTTTCTATTCAGGATATGGAGAAAGCAGTGGAGACAATTATTCATCTGTGTATGATATGGGAAGAACGGAGTTGAGAAACCTAACTATCGCCTATCGCTACTCAATTTTCAACCTATCGCTACTCAATTTATGTATACAAAGCTTGCAAGAGAAGTGTGATGTAATACACGAATTGCTTCATTTTCTAATACTGCCGGATTTCTTCAGCCAATGGCTGAGGCATCTCCCAACTGGAAATATAATTGCTTAACCCCCATATCGAATTCGCAGCATTTAGCCGGAGGGGGAATATTAACCGGAAATATTTATCAAATCTCTCTAACATTATGGCTGATTATTCGCCGGCAGTATTAACTTTGGCCGCAACAAATAACCACTATGGACCATAAACCAAAATTCATCATCACATTATTATTGGGCGCTGCTGCCGGTGTTGCCGCAGGTTATTACCTGGCCTCTGATAATAAGAAAGAGATAATAGAGGACCTAAAAGCTACTGCACAAAAAATTAAAGATGACGTGCAAGGAGAAATAGGTAAAGGAAAAGACATTATAAATTTTGTGAGAACAACCATAAACGACCTTCTTAACAGGGATCAGAATAGCAAATTTTAATGTTCGTTTAAGAGTGACGATTTACTATCCTCACATGATTACAGAACGAGGCTGTGCACTACCGATGCGTTTTTAATCTGTAAAAAATTTGAAATACTTATGGCTCTACAAAACCAGCTTCCTGTAAACAATATGAACACTCTGGCATTGGAGAAAAATCGTCTGATGGAAGAATGCAGATCATATAAGACTTTGATGAATGAACAACTTCAACATTTGAAGGAACATTCACCGGAGATGCTGGTAAAAGGAATGCTGCCCTTCCGTAATAGAACCAGGGACCAGGTTTATAAGGGGTTAAAGTGGACCGGAATTACAGTTACCAAATACATCGGCACACCCGCGTTTATAGCTTCAGAGGTCGCATCAGGCCGGGCTGGCAGAATTCTTCCAATGGCTGGATTACATGTTGCTCTAAATATCTATCGTAATATTATATCAAAACGAAAGCAAAACAAAGAATTGCCGCCTACTATAGAATCGTAACAATCTGAACTTACTTTGTATCCAGGTTTTGGTAGTTTCCCCTTTCAAGTCGAAAATAATTCCGGTTCAGCTCCTCAATTTTTAATATTTCATTCAGCCGAAGGTGAAAATTATCGGGCATAAGTCTACTGCTGTTCTCTATATTTTCTATATCGCTCTTAAGAGAAATTGTTACAGACTCATTTCTTTTTAGAGAAGATAAGATCAACGTCTCCATTGGAAAACTCCATTCATTTAAAGCGGAGTTACCTGAATATTTCTGTTCATCAACAAAAAATTTTGACCCATTCATTTTATTTGCCTGGTCTATAAAAAATTCTACCTGCGAAATTCTGGTTGAGTAATAATCTGAATGGTGAAATATTTGAATACCTCTCCAAAATATTATGCAAATAAAAATCACTTCAAATATTAATTTTTTATAGGCTGGCTCGTACACCTCATGTAAAAATGGAATCAGGCACATAGGAAC
>JACCZV010000011.1 GCA_013695775.1 Chitinophagales bacterium
TAGCAGATGAGCTACGCAATCCAAGTTTGATACATATATCTCTGCACCGTGAAAGTTAAAAAGAGGGTAAAATCATTTCAACAGTGTCAAATTTCCACTGAGTGTATTGCTTAAGCCTGTCTCTGCAATTTGGTAATGCACCACATACACATATGTATCAATAGGTTCTGGCTTGTTGTTATAAGTTCCATTCCATCCTTCATTCTGATCTTGTGTTGTAAAAACCTGTTGACCACAGCGATTGAAAATTTCAAAAGTGTAATCGCTTATTGCAGGACATTGTATGATAGAAAAGAAAATCACAATCTCATACATACTGATCATTTTCCTTTAAATCTAAGTCCATAATTAGACGAAACCATTTATTTTTTAAATAAGTACCAACGTAAGACTTGGTGGTATAGATTTGCACTCGCAAAAAGAAGCACCTATGAGGCCAGATGTTTTTGTGTGGGGTCTGAAGAAAAATATATCACGTTTTTGCGTTTTTTTTTCCCTTTCAATACTCTTATTTTTTTCAACAACAGTTTTTGCCGAGGTAACTCCTGAAAACGGCCAGAAACTCTGGAAGCAATACTGCACTTCTTGCCATGCAATAAACAATAAGCTGATAGGACCTCCTCTTAAGGATGTCGATACAAGGAGGTCTGAGGCCTGGCTCCTTTCCTGGATAAGGAACAACCATGCATTGCGCGCATCCGGTGATAAACAGGCTATAGATATTTGGCTGGAATATAATAAGAATGAGATGCCGGCCTTTCTCAACTTCACCGACGATGACATAAAATCAATTCTTTCTTTTGTCAAGGTTCAAAGTGAAGCCCCTGCAAATCAACCGGCCACGGGAGCGCCGGGCGCCGATGGAGTTACATCTACACAACCATCGTTGCTGCTATATGCGGTAGTAGGTATTCTGGTAGTGATCACCTTTCTGCTTATGCGCACCAACACGGTGCTCAAGCGGCTGGCCTATGAGAAGCTTGGGCATCCACTGCCTGAAGAACGGCCATTCATCAACAGGCTGAAGTCACGGCGCGCAATCATCTTGTATTCTATTGCAGCGGTATTTCTTTTGGGCTTCACCATTACTGATAGTGCCATGCGGCTGGGTCGTTCTAAAAACTACACACCTGAACAGCCCATCCACTTTTCTCATGAGCTTCATGCCGGCATAAACCAGATCAATTGTTTATACTGCCACTCCGGCGCTGAAAAAAGTAAAGTGGCCGGAATTCCTCCTGTAAGTACCTGAATGAATTGCCACAGAGGAGTATTGGAGGGCGAAAGTGAAGCCGGTACGCAGGACATTCAGAAAATATTTGCCGCCTACGACAATAATAAAGCAATTCAATGGACCAAGGTGCACAACCTGCCCGACCATGTATACTTCAACCATTCGCAGCATGTAACCGTAGGAAAGATTGCCTGCCAGACCTGTCATGGACCAGTAGAAACAATGGAACAGATATATCAATTCTCAAGCCTCTCAATGGGGTGGTGTATCAATTGTCATCGGCAAACCGATGTGCAATTCGCCGACAACGACTATTATACGATGTACACCAAACTGCACAAAGATTTCAAAGAGGGGAAAATTGACAGGGTTACTGAAGAGATGATGGGGGGAACGGAATGTCAAAAATGTCACTACTGATCAGTATCAAATCATGGAACATAAATTACACTGGAAAGGCCTTGAGGAGTTGGATGATGATCCTGATTTTCTTTTAACGAGAGATAAGGAGTTTATTGACGAGCTACCTGTTGAAGAAATTTTTAATTCCTCTATAGTAAACAAGCCAGCCAGCAGGCGTGACTTTTTGAAGATGCTGGGTTTCAGTGTTTCAGCGGCCACCATGGCAGCAAGCTGTCGCATACCGGTGAAAAAGGCTATACCATATGTAATAAAGCCTGAAGAGATTGTTCCGGGTGTGGCAAACTATTACGCATCATCCTTTCATGATGGAAATGATTATTGCCCCGTTTTGGTAAAAACCCGGGATGGGCGCCCTATAAAAATTGAGCCTCTCATAAGCAGTCACATCGCTAAAGATTCGCCAAACCGTTTTTTATTCGGTGGTACAAATGCACGGGCACAAGCCTCCGTGCTTTCACTGTATGATATGACGCGGCCCCGCCAACCTATGGTGACAGGCAAAAAAGCTAAATGGGATGTTGTAGATGCAGAAATCCGCAAGCGCTTGCTGGATACCAAAAATAAAGGAGGAAACATTCGTATTTTAACTCCTACTATTTTAAGCCCCTCTACCAAACAGATTATAGACGATTTTATCGTTGCTTATCCAACTGCAAAGCATATCGTTTACGATCCGGTCTCTTATGCGGGTATTGCAATAGCCAATGAAAAGAGTTCAGGCAAGAGAGTGATCCCCGGTTATCATTTCGAGAAAGCAAATGTGATTGTCTCCATTGGAGCAGATTTTTTGGGAACATGGATCTCACCTGCGGAATATGCACGTCAATATGTTCAGAACCGGAAGGTTTCTCCGGAAAAGACCACCATGTCGCGCCATTATCAAATTGAATCACGACTATCTCTTACTGGTTCAAATGCAGACAAGCGTGCAGTGGTGAAACCATCTGAAGAGGCTGCAGCAGTTGTTGCTTTATATAATATGCTTGCTGGCTCCCTGGGCGAGGCAGCTTTACCTACCGGGAAATTAAATTCGAGAGCGGATAAACTGCTCTCTCAGGCGGCTTCCGACCTAATTGCCAATAAGGGGAAAGCCTTAGTGGTGGCGGGTTCTAATGATGCAAATGTTCAGGTAGTAGTAAATGCAATCAATGCAATTTTAGGAAGTTACGGTTCCACCCTTGATCTAAAAGCGCACTCTAATACCCATCAGTCGGATGATAAGGGTATGATGCAGCTGATGAATGACATGAATGCGGGTGCAGTAGATGCACTGCTAATATATGGCGCCAACCCGGTTTATGATCATATGCACGGCAACGGCTTCGCTGATGCCCTAAAAAAAGTGCAGACATCGATTTCATTAAATGACCGCGCCGATGAGACGACGACTTTATGCCGGTATCACTGTCCCGATCACCATTACCTCGAAAGCTGGAATGACCTCTCTGCTAAAGCCGGATTATATACCCTTTGTCAGCCTACTATTTGGCCATTGTTTGATACCAGGCAGGCACAAGACAGCCTGCTCCGCTGGATGGGAAAGACAGAAGATTATTATGCATACATAAAACGCACCTGGGAAAAGAATGTATTTCCCAAACAAGCTGCCTACAGCGACTTCCAGACCTTCTGGGATATGAGTGTAAAGGATGGTGCCTTCGAAGTTCCTGTAACTGAATCTGATGTTTCTTCAAGCATAAGTACGGATGTAATGGCTGCAGCGACAGCAATAATGAACGCTGCATCAAAATCCAGTAGTATTGAGCTCCAGGTGTATGAAAAGGTAGGGGCTGGGAATGGACGTTATGCAAACAATCCCTGGCTGCAGGAGCTGCCTGACCCGATCTCTAAGGTAGTATGGGATAATTATCTCTGCGTTTCTCCGAAGTATGCGAAAGACAATGGTTTGAAGATGGATGTGGTTTCTCATAAAACCGACGTTGTTACTTTAACATCAGGAAACACTTCAATGGATGTGCCTGTCTATATTCAACCCGGACAATGCGATGAAGCAGTATCTCTTGCTTTAGGCTATGGCCGGGAAAGAGCAGGCCGCGCAGGCAACAAAGTTGGGCAAAACGCATTTCCATTCGTTACAACAAATGGAGATACGTGCCTTTATATTAACCCCTCCATTTCTATAAAAAAGACAGGACGATCATTTGATCTTGCTATGACTCAAACGCATTTCAGCTTTGAGGGACGCGATGCCATCAGGGAAACCTCTTTAGCAAGATACCAGGCTCATCCTAATGAGGGCGTTGAGGAAAAGGAAGAGTTGGGGAAAGTGTGGAGTGAAACGCTCTATCCCGAACAGGAATTTCCTGGTATTAAGTGGGGCATGTCAATCGATCTTAATTCCTGCATCGGTTGCGGCGCTTGTTCCGTGGCATGTCAGGCGGAGAACAATGTTCCCGTGGTTGGAAAGACGGAGGTTAGCCGCGTGCATGAAATGTCGTGGCTACGAATTGATCGCTACTATTCATTTCCCGGTGAAACCGGCATGATAGATAAGGAGAAGGATTACGACGAGATTAAGGATTATCAGAATGTACAGGTTGCTTTTCAGCCGATGCTTTGTCAGCATTGCGATAATGCTCCATGCGAAAATGTATGCCCCGTATCTGCTACTAATCACAGCAGTGAAGGATTGAATCAGATGGCTTATAATCGTTGTATCGGTACCCGCTATTGTGCAAATAACTGTCCCTATAAAGTCCGACGTTTCAACTGGCTCGATTATACCACTGCCGACGTATTTCCCTGGAATGAGCCCTGGAAAGTTCCTACCCTGGGTGTCGAGGATCCGGGCATGTCAGATCCGATAACCAGGATGGTTTTAAACCCAGACGTTACAGTCCGTTCGCGTGGCGTGATGGAAAAGTGTACTTTTTGTGTTCAACGAATTCAGGATGGTAAATTACAGGCGAAAAAAGAGGGTCGTCCTCTGAAGGATGGCGACGTGAAATCAGCATGTCAGACGGCATGCCCCGCTGATGCAATAACATTTGGAAATGTAAAAGATGAGAGCAGTGAGGTCCGCAAATATCATGATGATGGGCGTGCCTATTATGTTCTTGCTGAGCTAAACACCCGGCCTGCAATTGCTTATATGAAGAAAGTAAGGAATACAGATGAGATGATAGCTGGTGAAAAAAAAGAACATAAAGTTTAGAATAGATCATTAAGTTAAATGAAGTCATGCTTTCATGGTAATAACTTAAAAGAATAAAAAATATTCATGCACGCAGAATCGTATATACGGCCACCGCTGATTAAGGGCAACAAAACATATCTTCAGATTACCGAAGATATTGCACGCTCCGTAGAGGCAAAGCCCTCGAAGCTTTGGTGGATTGCTACGTCAATCGCAGCAACTCTCATGGCGTGGGGTCTTTTTTGTATTGGCTGGACAGTATGGTTTGGAATAGGTACGTGGGGATTAAACAGAACGGTAGGATGGGGATGGGACATTACAAATTTCGTTTGGTGGATCGGTATTGGTCATGCAGGAACATTAATCTCTGCCATCCTCCTTTTATTTCGCCAAAAATGGCGCACAGGAGTAAACCGCGCCGCAGAGGCTATGACAATCTTTGCGGTAATCTGTGCGGCACTCTTTCCGGTCTTTCACATGGGTCGTGTATGGCTGGCCTTCTTCAACCTGCCATACCCTAATACACGAGGTCCCGTTTGGCCTAACTTTAATTCTCCTTTGATGTGGGATGTGTTTGCAATAAGCACATATTTTACCGTATCTCTTCTGTTTTGGTACACCGGATTGATTCCAGATATAGCAACCATTCGCGATAGGGCAAAAAGCAAAATTGCCCATTGGGCCTACAGCGTGCTTAGCTTTGGATGGGTAGGATCTGCCAAGCATTGGCAACGCCATGAGATGCTTTCACTTGTTTTAGCAGGCATATCGACACCTCTGGTACTCTCTGTACATACCATTGTGTCGTTCGACTTCGCCACATCCGTAATACCCGGATGGCATACTACCATCTTTCCACCTTACTTCGTTGCGGGCGCCATCTTCTCAGGCTTTGCGATGGTTCTTACTCTGATGATCATCACCAGAAAAGTGTTAAACCTGGAACAATATATAACCATTGATCACATTGAATCAATGAATAAAATCATCGTGTTAACAGGTTCTATTGTAGGTTGCGCATACCTCACAGAGTTGTTTACAGCATGGTATTCTCAAAATCCTTATGAGCAATATGCATTTGCGAATCGTGCATTGGGTCCATACTGGTGGTCTTACTGGGGAATGATGACCTGTAATGTGATTTCGCCCCAGCTATTCTGGATTCGAAAGCTTAGAAGAAGTGCCTGGTTTACTTTTTTCATGTCAATAGTGATCAACTGCGGAATGTGGTTCGAGCGTTTCGTAATCATTGTAACCTCACTGCATCGCGATTATATCCCATCTTCATGGGCGATGTATTCACCGACGTGGGTTGAAATAAGTATTTACATAGGATCACTCGGCCTGTTTTTCACCGCTTTTCTCATTTTTGCCAAAACAATGCCCGTGATTGCTATGGCTGAAATCAAGCACATTCTGAAGATATCAGGTGAGGCACAAAAGGATGCAGCGCATGCACATTCAAAAGATCATGGCCGCGAACCAGTTATTATTCCGCAGACTATTTAAAAAAGAGAAGCAGCGATGAAGAGATATCTATTGGGATTATTTGATGATGACGAGGTGCTGTTGAATGCCGTTGACAGCATACGCTCGCAAAACATTCCAATTCATGATGTAGTTACACCCTTTGCCGTACATGGCCTGGATGAAAAGCTGGGGTTAAAATATTCCCGATTACATATTGGTGGTTTCTGGATCGGCCTTACAGGAACAGCAATTGCCTTTTCATTCATGACGTGGGTATTCACTGCCGATTGGCCGCTGGTATTTGGAGGCAAACCAAACTTTTCTTTTCCGGCATTTATTCCTATCATGTTTGAATTTACTGTGTTATCAGCATCTATAGCGATGACCTTTGCCTTTCTCATGCGAAGTCACCTATATCCAGGCCGCTTCAGGGAGCCACTTGATCCCCGCACAACAAGTCACCTTTTTGGAATGGTGTTTAAGATTAATGATAATACTTCACAGGATGAAAAAGATCATCTAAGCCAGTTATTGAGAGAAGCTGGTGCTGTAGAAGTAAGAGAGCGTGAAATGAGCAAACATTATTGAAATGAGAGAGCAGGCATCATACTTTAAGATTAACTCTAATACGGTCGCAGCGGTTATGCTTATAAGCCTTTTTTCTTCGTGCTATTATTCACGTTCCAGCCCCGGCTGGGAGTACATGCCTGATATGAATCATTCTTTAGCCTATGAAACGTATGCTTCTAATCCATTTTTTCCCGATAGCATGAATGCTATCCAGCCTGTTACTAACACCATTCCACGTGGGGTCTATATGCCATTTCATTACAGTACTCAGCTTACAGGTTATGACTCAGCAGGTGTAAATCTTAATTTCCCGGACTGGCTTAATGATGAAGAAAAGGAGCAGGGAAAATATATATTTGAAATTTACTGTGCCGTCTGCCATGGTAAGAGTGGCGTGGGCAATGGAACCATTGTGGAAAATCCAAAAATCAAAAACCCTTACCCTCCTCCGCCATCATATTTTTCTGAAAATTTAATCAACCTGCCGGTAGGTAAAATGTATTATAGTGTGCACTATGGTAAAAACCTTATGGGGCCTTACGGGAAAATTCTTAATCGCAATGAAATTTGGAAGGTGGTGTATTACGTAAAATCTTTGCAACAGCATCATAAAGACAGCATAGCAACTGCAGGCACCGCAACTGCCTCTGCTGATACTGCTGCGGCAGTTGCTACTACAACCGGTGGGGATAGTACAAAGGCTGCGGCGGATACTGCTTCAAAGAAATAAATTTAAGAATTAAAATAAGAGGTTATTACAGGTAATGTAATCATAAAGTGAAGTGCAGATATAAGAAAGGATGATGTGTGGAAGTAATGTAAAAGGTAACGTTTAGGATTATGGAAGAAAAGTTCATTTTGCCACAGCGATTGAAAACGATCAGCTTCGCTTTGACGCTAATCGGACTGGTTGCCATTATCATCTCTTTTTTCACACATGCAGGTGATGATGATGCGAAGAGAGTGTGGGCAAACTTATTGTTGAATGCCGTATTTTTTCAGGGTGTGGCTATGGCAAGCGCGTTTTTTCAGGCTGCTACTTATGTTGCTTATGGCGGATGGCATACTGCTATAAAGCGGATTCCGGAGGCGATTTCAATGTTCTTGCCTTTTACTTCTGGTCTGCTCCTTCTTGTTCTGGCAGTTCCAATGTTAGTATATGGCCATCATCCTTTATATCACTGGACTGATGAACATGTTGTAAATGTTGACCCTATTCTTCTTGCTAAAACTGCATATCTGAACATCCCGTTTTTCTTTTCAAGATTTGCTTTTTTTGTTGGTATTCTTCTTCTGCTTACCATCCTTATGCGCAGGAACTCTTTAGCAGAAGACATCAATGGTGGACTTCAATATTATAAAAACAACCTTAAGTGGGCTTCTTTATTTTTATTGTTTTTTGCAATATATATATCAGTAACATCATGGGATTGGCTGATGTCGTTGGATGCACATTGGTATAGTACTATGTTTGGATGGTATTCATTTGCAAGTTTTTGGGTTACAGGCATTGCCGTTATTACACTGGTGGTCGTTTACCTTAAAAAGAATGGATACCTCGAAGTGGTTAATAATAATCATTTGCACGATCTTGGAAAGCTCATGTTCGCTTTCAGCATCTTCTGGACGTATCTTGTCTTCTGCCAGTTCATGCTTATATGGTACGCAAACATACCGGAAGAGACCATGTATTTCCGGCAGCGCTATGATCACTTTATGTGGCTGTTTTATAGCATTTTCATCCTTAACTTTGTGACGCCTTTTCTCGTTTTAATGAGCCGCGATGCAAAAAGAAAAGTTCAGATTCTCATCATTGCCGCATGCATAATAATTTTCGGCCACTTCATGGATTTTTACCTGATGGTAATGCCTGGAACCATCGGAACTGATGCAGGATTTGGACTGGTAGAGATAGCCGTACCTATTTTTTACATCGGTCTTTTCATCTATGTTGTATCTGTTAATTTGAGCAAAGCGAACCTGGTACCAAAGCATCACCCGTTTCTTCAGGAGAGTATGCATCATAGTACCTGATTAAATTTGAAAGAATCGTTTTATGACAACATCCGTTTTAGTCATTCTTGCAATTGTAATGTTCGCGCTGGTTATTTTTCAGCTTGCAAAAACCACTGAGTTTGTTGCCATTTTGCGGGGCGAAGACAAAACGCGTCTTGAATCTGACCGAATCAACTCACGACTGATGGTCGTATTCCTTGTTGCAGGAATGGCAGCTCTCTTTTGGTCAGTGGCCTATTTCAAAAAGCATATGATTTTAGAATCGGCTTCTGTTCATGGTGAATGGATCGACAGCATGTTCAATGTTACATTATTATTTACCGGAGTAGCTTTTGTCCTCACGCAAATTGCCCTATTCTATTTCGCATGGCGTTATAAGCATACAAAAGACCGGAAAGCACTCTATTATCCTGAAAACAATAAATTAGAAATGTGGTGGACCATAATTCCTGCAATGGTGCTTACCACGCTCGTAGTTATTGGCCTTTATCGCTGGTTTCAAATAACAGGTCCCGAGCCAAAAGACTCAAATGTTGTGGAGATTACCGGCAAGCAATTCAGCTGGATGCTGCGTTACCCCGGAAAAGATGGTAAGCTGGGTGAGAACAGGTTTGAATATATCACTGAAGGGAATGGGGTTGGAATAGATTTTAATGATCCGCGCAGCAGGGACGACTTCATGCCCTCCGAAATGCATTTGGTTGTAAACCGGCCAGTTCTTCTTCGGATAAAAGCACGTGACGTGATACATGATGTAGGCATACCTCATTTTCGGGTGAAGATGGATGCTGTACCCGGCATCACTACCCGTTTCTGGTTTATTCCTACCATAACTACAGAGGAAATGAGGAAGAAAACAGGCAACCCTGATTTCACTTATGAAATTGCATGCGATCAATTGTGTGGAACGGGGCATTTTGGAATGAAAGGCACCATTGTAGTAGAGAGCCAGGAAGAATACGATAAATGGACTTCCACTCAAAAATCATTTTATGAAAGTGGCATACAGGGAACTGCGGAAGAGAAAAAGTTTGCAGAGATCAGCATGCAGTTAAAGAATGCGGAGGCAGCTAAAGCGAACACCACACATGAGTAATTCCTTATGTTGTTGAGAGTAGAATTTTTAAATTAAGCAAAAGTTTCAGACATGAGCGATCCAGTTATAAATCCTCCCCTTAATCCGGTATATACTGGTGATACAACCCATCGCCAGGATTCAACCGGTGAAATTCATGACCATGGCCATCATGAGCACCATAAAGATAACTTCATCACTAAGTATATCTTCAGCCAGGATCATAAGATGATTGCCAAGCAGTTCCTGATTACAGGGATGTTTTGGGCGCTGGTAGGAGGGATGCTTTCTGTGATTTTCAGGGTTCAGCTTGGTTTCCCTAACCAAGCCTTTCCAATACTGGAAACAATCTTTGGCAAGTGGGCTCCCGGTGGCATAATAAGTCCTGATTTTTACTACATGCTCATAACAATGCATGGAACTATACTTGTGTTTTTTGTCCTTACTGCCGGCCTCAGCGGAACCTTCGCAAATCTATTGATTCCATTGCAGATTGGTGCCCGGGATATGGCTTCGCCCTTTCTGAACATGCTGTCGTACTGGTTTTTTTTTATGGCCAGCGTGGTAATGCTTGCCTCATTCTTCTTGCCCCAGGGGGCCTCAGATGTTGGATGGACAGCTTATCCGCCATTAAGTGCGGTGCATGAAGCTTCACCAGGGTCAGGGGCAGGTATGGACTTTTGGCTGATTGGGATGGCATTGTTTATTTTCTCCAGCTTACTGGGCGGATTGAATTACATAACCACGGTATTGAATCTGCGAACCAAGGGCATGTCGATGTCTAAGATGCCTTTAACCATTTGGGCGCTCCTGATAACTGCTGTGCTTGGCCTGCTATCGTTTCCGGTTTTATTAGGTGCTGCCATTCTCCTGATATTCGACCGCACCATTGGAACGAGCTTTTATCTTGATAACATTTTTATAAACGGCCATGCCCTACCGAATGACGGCGGTAATGCCATTTTGTATCAGCACCTGTTCTGGTTCCTGGGTCACCCGGAGGTCTATATTGTCATCCTTCCAGCATTTGGATTAGTTTCTGAAGTGCTGGCTACAAATGCACGAAAGCCAATATTTGGTTATCGTGCCATGATCCTCTCTTTGCTTGCTATTGCTATCATTGCTTTTGTAGTATGGGCTCATCATATGTTTGTTACCGGCTTAAACCCATTTGTTGCGTCTGTTTTTGTGTTTCTGACATTATTGGTTGCGGTGCCCTCAGCCATAAAAGTATTTAATTGGATAGCTACCGTCTGGCAGGGCAATATCAAGTTTGCACCCGCTATGCTTTTTGCTATAGGCTTCGTCTCTATGTTTATCTCTGGAGGCTTAACAGGAATTTTTCTTGGCAATTCAGCCCTCGATATTGAGCTGCATGATACCTATTTCGTGGTCGCACATTTCCATATCGTAATGGGCATCTCCGCGTTTTTTGGAATGTTTGCCGGCGTATATCACTGGTTCCCGAAGATGTATGGCAGGTTAATGAATAATACTCTTGGCTATATACATTTCTGGGTTACTATGGTTGGCGCATATATGATCTTCTGGCCCATGCATTATATGGGTCTTGCTGGGGTACCAAGAAGATACTATTCCTTCGATGCCTTTCAATCATTCAATATGTTCGGAGGTTTGAACGAATTTATTACAATGGCCGCTATGCTCGTATTTTTTGCCCAATTGCTTTTTCTGATAAACTTCTTTTACAGCATTTTTTACGGAAGAAAACTTACAAATGAAAACCCATGGCAGTCAAATACACTCGAGTGGACGACACCAATAAAAACTGGTCATGGCAATTGGCCGGGTGACTTGCCGACTGTATATCGCTGGCCCTATGATTACAGTAAAAACGGAGATGAATACATTCCTCAAACAACTCCTCTTCGCGAAGGAGAAACCGGGGGTCATTAGTCTGTTATAGATATAAGAGCAGGACACGAACGAAATAGATCCAAACTTTTTTCTAAGAATGAAGGAAGCACAAACAGGTCAGTTAACAATGGGATTGCTTCTCAGCGCCAAGTTGAAAGACTATGCGCAGCTGATAAAACTTCGCCTCTCATTGCTTGTTGTCTTTTCTTCGGTAATCGGATTTTTGATGGCGGCTGATGGCAGTTGGGAATGGCCTAAGCTTATGCTAATGATCCTCGCAGGATTGCTGACAACAGCTTCTTCAAATGTGTTGAACCAGGTGATTGAAAAGGATTTTGATCGCCTTATGTCGCGTACAGCAGACCGCCCCTTGCCAACCGACCGAATGACGGTGATGGAGGCCCTTTTAGCAGCCGGAATCTTCGGTGTTGCAGGCATTACCATTTTCTGGATATATTTTAATCAGCTTGCCGCATTGTTCAGTGCTGTTGCTTTGTTATCGTATGCTTTTATTTATACACCTTTAAAAAGATTTTCTCCTATAGCAGTTTTCGTAGGAGCGCTACCTGGCGCTTTGCCTCCTTTGATCGGCTGGGTGAGTGTAACCGGACATTTGTCTATTGTAGCTTTTGTTTTGTTTGGAATACAGTTTATCTGGCAGTTTCCCCATTTCTGGGCAATTGCCTGGGTAGCACACGACGATTATATGAAAGCAGGTTACAAATTGTTGCCATCGAAAGAAGGACGCACCAGATTCAGCGCTTTGCAGATATTGTTTTACATTTTGGTTCTAATACCCGTAAGCCTCTTACCTGCCTGGTTAGCAATTTCAGGTATTGTTTCCGCCGGAATTGTTTTTATATGCGGCGCTGTGTTTTTGTATCAGGGTATAGTGCTGTTTAAAAACTGCACTATAGAATCAGCGAAAAAATTAATGTTCGGCTCGTTCATTTATCTGCCTATCGTTCAGCTATCCATATATTTTGACAGAATATAAAGATGATGAGCACTACAATAACAAATCATAATCGTTTCCACCCGCTTAAATTTGCTTTATGGCTGGGGATTGCGAGCATGATCATGCTCTTCGCTGCGCTTACCAGCGCATACATCATCAGGAAGGCTCAGGGCAACTGGGTTGATTTCAGAATGCCTGCTATATTTTGGTTTGATACAGTGGTTATTATTATTAGCAGCATCACCATGCAGTGGACCGTAAGAGCTTTCAGAAGATTCCAGGTAAATGCATGTAAGATCGCTCTAACCATTACCTTATTGCTGGGCATCATTTTCTTAATTGGACAATATCGGGGCTGGAGTGCAATGGAGGAGATGGGGATATACATCAATGGCAATCCTTCTGGATCTTTTGTTTATGTGATCTCTGGGGTGCATGCAGCACACATAGTTGGGGGTTTGGTAATCATGCTGAGCCTGCTATTAAAGATGGTCACAAGCACTTTTAATCCCAACAGATTGGTTCGCGTGGAATTGATGTCGACCTACTGGCATTTTGTTGATGTGCTTTGGATTTACCTGTTTATATTTTTTCAAATCAACATTTTTTAAAAGGTTATAATGACAGAAGCGACGACATTGACTACTACAGCAATAGGCCCTTCCCGGTGGAATGGAGGGCGGTCACCCTTTAAGGTGAGCTGGGGCAAGCTGATGATGTGGTATTTTCTTGTAGGAGATTCTTTTTCATTTGCCTCATTTCTTATAACCTATGGCGCTCTCCGCTTCAGTTATGAATCCTGGCCGGCACCAACCAAAGTGTTTTCCTCCTTTCCTTTGCTTGAGGGTGTAAAGCTGCCACTCATGTTTGTTAGCTTTATGACATTTACGCTGATCATGAGCAGTGTTACTATGGTGTTGGCTGTTCATTATGGCAATCATGAAATGAACCGGAAAAAAGTGGTGAAATGGCTCTCACTAACCATATTGGGGGGAATCATTTTTTTAGCGAGCCAGGCTTGGGAATGGACACATCTGATTGTGGACGAGCATATGACTCTCTCTCAAAATCCATTTGGAGCCCCGGCATTTGGCTGGCTATTCTTTACCATTACCGGATTTCATGGTTTTCATGTTCTTACAGGGGTAATAATCAATTGCATTGTAACAACTAAAGTAGCACGCGGAGATTATGATCGCAAAGGAAGCTATGAAATGGTGGAGAAGATAGGACTTTATTGGCACTTTGTAGATTTGGTATGGGTATTTGTCTTCATGGCTTTTTACCTGTTATAACGATATAGAAATAATGATACTAATTAGAATCAAAATAGATATTCTATGAGCAACGAGCACGGTGAATCAGCCAACATGGTTAAGTTAATTCTTAAAACGACGCTCTGGCTTTCAATCATCACCATTGTGGAAATCATAGCAGCAGTTTTATTGACCGATCTATTTGAAAGGAATAACATGTTGATTGTGTTGAATTCTTTTTATATTATCATGAGCTTAGCTAAGGCTTTCTTTATTGTATCGGTTTTTATGCATCTAAAATTCGAAGTAAAATTTTTGGCGATTACGATACTTATACCAATGACTTTTTTGCTATTTGCTGTTGTAGCGTTGTTGGCAGAGGGAAATTCCTGGCTTCAGATGAGGAATTACTGATTTTAGTTTTTGTTTTTTGCTAATATGCTATCCGCTTTCATCCCTTTGGTATTATCGTATACGCTGCTTTTCAACTTCTGTGAAGTAGTTTTGCCCTCTTAAAGGTGAACATGAATAGAGTGTTTCTTTCCCGTTTTTTT
The DNA here is from genome assembly GCA_013695775.1 of Chitinophagales bacterium. Classification (GTDB taxonomy): domain Bacteria; phylum Bacteroidota; class Bacteroidia; order Chitinophagales; family UBA10324; genus JACCZZ01. Next base: position 14,592 of record JACCZV010000011.1, read on the forward strand.
GCTTTGATTATTTTATTGGGCCTGCCCCTTGGATTTTTTTTTTACTACAAGCAAAAGATTGACTCACTGCCCCGCCAGGAAAAGTCTGTAAAGACCTTCTGGGCAGCGCCACCTTTCAAGTATACTACACAGAAAGGTGATTCTCTTTCCAGTGATGATTTAAAAGGGCATATTTATGTAGCCGATTTTATCTTTACGAATTGTGGGGGCGTTTGCCCCAACCTGTCACAAACGATGTCACTTATTCAATTGAACTTTAAAGATGACCCGAGGGTGAAGCTGGTTTCGTTTACAGTTGATCCGGATAGAGATTCAATTCCTGTATTAAAAGAGTATGCGGACAGATATGGCGCAATAGATGGCTCATGGTATTTCCTTCGGGGAAAGAAAGAGGAGGTATGGAAGATGGCAGAAGAGGGTTTTAAAGTGCCGGTGGTATATACCCCTGAAGGCGGCACAGGAAATGAATTTACGCATACAGATAAGCTGGTACTTGTAGATGGTCAGGGGAACATACGCGGCTTTTATAGTGGCCTTGATAAGGAGAGGATGGATTCACTATACAACAATCTTGCAAGCATCCTGGTTGGCATTCCTAAATGAAAGACCGTTCCATCAATGCTGCAATTGCTATTGTCTCCATCGCCATTCCTTCGGTGATACTATTACTATTTTATCTCAAGCCACCTGATATAAGATTCGGTTTTGATCTTAGAATATTGCCAGCGTTCAACGCATCATTAAATTTTTGCACCGCTATGCTATTGATCTCAGGTTTCTATTTCATAAAAAATAAAAAGGTTAAAAGCCACAGGCTGTGCATGATTACTGCCTTTAGTTTCTCTGCTTTGTTCTTGATTTGTTATGTAGTATATCATGCCCTTACCGAGCCAACCTCGTATGGCGGATCAGGGATTGTTCGCAACATATATTATTTCATTCTCCTCACGCACATTATACTCGCGGCAGTGATCGTTCCGCTGGTGCTTATAACACTTGTACGCGGTTTGCAGCAAAAGTTCGACAAGCATCGCCGGATTGCCCGCTGGACCTTTCCTTTGTGGCTGTACGTAGCGATAACAGGTGTTGCGGTATATCTGATGTTATCGCCATATTATTAATTTAATTAAGAATATTACACCGGCTATCGCCATTGCTTCAATGTATGTCACTAACCTTTTCATTAAATTTTGTAGTAATTTTGAGATAGATTTTCCAGGTATGAAAAATTTATTCTTCTCCTTTCTGATAGCATTTATTATGCTGATTGCTTCAGCGGATATTTCTTTAGCTCAATGTGCCATGTGCAAACAGAGTGCTGAGAGTTCTTTAAAAGAGGGCAACACAGATGCAAAAGGGTTAAATGCCGGCATCATGTATTTGCTTGTTATTCCCTATGCACTTGTTGGAGGTATTGGATATTATTGGTATTTGAACCATAAGAAGAAAGCAAGTGACACTGCTGTAAATAAATAAGGACAGACTATTTACCCGATTTACAGCTTCCTAACCGCTGAGGTTATTTTGCTCAATATTTTACATATTTGGCAAGGTTAATAAGGACTACAATAGATGTATTTACAAAATATCCAGTATAAACCAATACTCTATCTGCTCCCCAGTGATATAAACCTCATTAGTCCTTCTGGTTTGACGCCTTCATTTCTCCTTCCTTTCCGATAAGATGTTCGTGATTACCCAGCGACCGTGTCGGAAGTTATAGTTACTTAGGATACTGATTTAATAAATCTGTCATCTCCATTATTTTTTGTGGGTTTACATCTGCTACATTGGTCCGTTCACCAGGGTCAAGGGAAAGATTATAAAGTTCTA
>JACCZV010000016.1 GCA_013695775.1 Chitinophagales bacterium
TTTCCTAAAATGCGTGCACAGTGATGTATACCACGTGTAATGGTTATTAAACTTCCGGCTTTATAAACTGCTGTATTTTCACCTATGGTCATCTCACATTCTCCCTGGCAGATAAGAAGGAATTCATCATGTGTTTGATGCATCTCTTCATCCACGATACCCCCTGGGCTCGCAAAAACGACGTATGTAGAGTAATTTTTCGTACCCGGAAGAACAACCATTGCTACAGCCTGATGAGCAGGATCTTTTATTTGATGCTGATGTAAATACTCCATCCATTCGCCAGGTCTGGAAGCGGAGGTAATTTTGGGAGGAAGCTGCGGCAGGTCGTCTTGTTTTTCCTTGTCCTGAAGATTTGAAAGAAAATTCTCCTTTAAGCCTTTAGGATGCCTGATGCCGGCACTTGCAATGGCAAACATTGCCAGAGCTTCACTCACCTCGGCAATTTCATCCGCTATCTCATGATTAGTAGCAGCAAAATGTTCTACCAAAGAATTTTCATAACCATCCGCTATGCCAAGGCAGTACAGTTCAATAATTCCTGATTCGATGAGCTCTTTTGCCGTCATACCGCCTATTTCTATTCTGTTGCCGAACCATTAAATTTTCATGCCATGATGTTCCGGGACAATCTCATCAACGTAAATTTAACCGCTTTACGTGTCCCAATTCTCATATCAATTCCTTGATCCTTCAGATATACGTAAAATGTGTAAAGAGGATTTTTTTCCAGTGGTTCTACCTATAAATAACTCTTTGGTTGATATATCCATTGTAGTATAATAAATTTTTATTCAATGCCAGTGGGGTTGTAAGCGCACTGCCAAAGCAGTGCGCTTAACCTTAAAGCTCTTCCCAATTACATTCTTGTAAGGGTTATTTCCATTGACTTCATCTCTTTCCCATTCATATCCATATACATCTCAATCACCTGTGTGTTCGCATCCTTCATCATCATAATTTGCCTCATTTTCATTTCTTTGCCTGTCATAGGATCAACCGCCATTCCCTTTATTTCAATCCCTTTTACATCATCGCGCCATCTTCCTTCCATATACATCAGTCCGGTTCCCATGTTATCTACCCATGAGCTAACATATTTTTTAGCCGCATTATCATACCCCATTGTGGAGATTCCCTCAAAAGGCATTCCCATCATTTGACCAGTGTAACGTGCGGTTAGGTATCGGCCGCCAAGGGCCATTTCACATTGTACTCTTGAATCCATCACCATAGGCTCTTGTCCCTCATCCATCCACATTTTAGTAGATCCTTTCCAGTCACCCACAGCTTTCGCCAATTGCATGTGCTCATTGCCCGGGGTCATATAAGCAGTCCATGCTTTCATGTGAGGGTCCATCTCAGTGTTCTGGGCGTGTAGTTGTCCTGATACAATTGTCACGCAGCAGAACAATAGAATTCTAAGTGTGTTTTTCATAGTTTTAGTTTTAAATGTATTACAAAGTAACAAATTAGGGAACTCATTCTTTTGACATTTTAAAATTCTTGGAGGGCAGATATTCAAGTTGACCGAAAATTGTGAGCATTCAGTCCCCACATAGAGAATTTCAAAATAATGGCAATTTGGAAAACAACGATGATTACCCTTCGGACATAACTTTGTAGCCGGGAAGCCATCATTCCCACATCATATTGCATCCGCGAATATCCGTTTCATCCATTCTGCCGAGCACATCAAACGTATTCTTTGAAAAGCTTCTGCCAAGATCTCCGGTAGCAATGAAACTGCAGGAGTCGAGGTTTGCCAAATCAATTACGTTGATAGCTCCGGTCATATTCAAGCCAAGAATTTGAAGAGGGTCATTTACATCGCGAATCAGGACTCTCATCCATGGAGGGCAGTGAAATCGCCCGTCTTCCAAATAATAAGCCTGCGACAACAATTCTGTCATCCCATATTCACTATGGACTGTATTCACTGAGAGCTGCTTTTTTAAGATTTCATGTATGGCCTGGCGAGTCTGCTCTTTACGGCGACCCTTCATTCCTCCGGTTTCCATCACAATCGTATGGTTCAACTCTATGGGAAATTTTTCAGTGAAATCAAGGAGTGCGAACGTAACGCCAAGAAGCAGTGTGCGTTGTTGCTGTCCTTCCAGCTCAAGCAGCACGCTGTGGAGCTCCTCATGGTTCTTTAGATAAGATCCGCTCCTCGGATGACGAGATTTTTCAATAAGTTTTCCTGCCATGTAAGCCAGAGACGAATCACTTCTTTCAAGGTATGATGGGAGAAGGGCAAGGATGCAGTAGTTTGAAGAATCACCAAAATACTTGTGGAAGCACCGAAGAAAGCTTTCTTCATACAATTTTAAATCTGCAACAAGATGCCTGCTTGTTTGAGAACTAGTTGTTCCACTGCTGGCAAAGATTTTTTCTACGTGTAACTCTTTGCAAATAACACGGTGAGTCTTAAAAATTTCAATAGGTAAAAAGGGGACCTGCTCAATTCCGTACACTTTAGATGGATCAGCATTCAGCAGGCTGCAATATTGATGATATGATTCGTTGTTCTCGTATTGATACTTAAACACCTCATGTACAACTGTTGAAAATGATTGTGTGTTGACTTTAAATATTTTATCCCGCAGTTTAGATCGAGTGGACATAGAAGTATTTACAGAGAGAATATTCTACAACAGAGGCAAAGAAAAGATTTTATAATTTCGGGTATATGATTCAGCGTCTTTTCATAACTGGTTTAATCTTATCAATGATGAGCGCGTGTATCAATCCTCCTGATTATTCGGTGATACCGGAAATCGCAATTGATTCCCTCACCAAAACGTATGTAAAGGGATTTTCAAGCAATCCGCCTGTCATGGATTCTATAACTTTTTACATCTCTTTTACCGATGGGAATGGTGATCTTGGTCCTGTGAATAATGACACCACTCCAAACCTATTATTCAAAGACAGCCGCACTGGATTTATCAATGGTTTTCAATTTCCGTTTATAACACCAGAAGGCAATGTGAAGGACATTTCGGGATATATAGCTTATACCTTTTCACCTTTCGACTGCATTCCTGGAAATACTATAGATACCTTTTATTATACTATAAGCATTGTTGATCGTGCAGGTAACTTCAGCAATGAGGTTACTACGCCGAATATTATTTGTGATTGTAATTGAGTATGAATATGCGATAGTGAAGGTATTACCGCAGCAACACATAAATAGCCATCTTCTTACCAAAACCTGTTTCGTCTCCAGTTTGAGTGTGACTTAGAAGTGACGCTCTTAGAATCGATTGTATTTTCTGCTGTACTATCTTCATAGAAGTATGATGCCCCAAGTAGAGCTGCAATCTCTTTTTCCCTATCATCTTCTTTTTGCAGGTTAACTGTTTCAGGTGAAAAATATTTCTGAATGAAGCCCGTGTCATAAGATCTGCTAACAAAGTTAGGGTGCTTCAGCACCCAGCGCCCAAAGGCAAGAGTAGTTTGCACACCTGATATCTGGTATTCATCTATGGCACGTATCAGTCTGCTGATTGCTTCATTGCGGTCTTTGCCATAAGCAACCAATTTTGCAAGCAGCGGATCATAATAAATTGAAATCTCCATGCCCTGTTCAAACGCATCATCTACACGAACACCGGTGCCCTGCGGACGCCGGTAGGTATTAAGTATTCCTGTATCAGGTAAAAAGTTATTCATAGGATCTTCGGCACATACACGCAACTCGATAGCATGTCCCCTGATTTGAAGGTCTTCCTGCGTGAAAGATAATTTTTCACCCCGTGCTATTTTGATTTGTTCTTTTACAAGGTCAAGTCCGGTTATCAGTTCTGTGACAGGATGCTCAACCTGCAAGCGTGTATTCATCTCGAGGAAATAATAATTCATCTCTTCATCAACAAGAAACTCTACTGTGCCAGCATTATAATAACCACATGCTTTTGCGAGGTTTACTGCGCTTTCTCCCATCTTTCGCCTAAGCTGATCAGTGAGAATGGAGGAGGGCGCCTCTTCAATTAGCTTCTGATGGCGGCGTTGGATAGAACACTCTCGCTCGAAGAGGTAAACAACATTGCCGTGCTTATCTCCCAGCACTTGTATCTCGATGTGACGCGGTGCTTCAATATATTTTTCCAGGAAAACACTGCCATCACCAAATGCTGCCTGAGCCTCGCTCATGGCGCTGTTCACATATTCTTCAAAATCTTTTTCTTCTTTTACAATACGCATCCCTTTGCCGCCACCACCGGCAGAGGCTTTAATGAGTAGCGGAAAACCAATCTCACTTCCAACTTTTTTCGCCTCACGAATATCTGTGATCGGCTCTGCAGTTCCCGGTACCAGAGGTACATGGTGGTTTTTTGCAGTTTCTTTTGCTGCAAGCTTACTCCCCATTTGCTCCATTGATTCCGGCGAAGGGCCGATGAATATCAACCCTGCCTGCTCCACCTTTCTGGAAAACATCGCATTCTCACTTAGAAATCCGTAGCCAGGATGAATGCCGTCTGCATGAAGTCTTAGACATACTTCAATAATCTCATCGCCAAGTAAATATGATTGACTTGAAAGCGCAGGGCCAATGCATATTGCTTCATCAGCATATTGAACATGCAACGCGTTCCGATCAGCCTCTGAATAGACAGCTACGGTTTTAATCCCCATCTCGCGTGCAGAGCGCATCACACGTAATGCAATTTCGCCCCGGTTAGCGACAAGTATTTTATTCATAGCTGCAAAATAAGTATTATAGATAAAGAGGAAACTGCCTGTATCTTGTGATTATTCAGTCAGACATTATTTTGATCGTCCCACTATCTGAAGTCTTCTCCCTTTCTTGATTAGTTTAGCAGGCATGTGGAGAGAAGTTCGCGCTCTGATAATAAAAGACATTAAGCTGGAATGGAGACAGCGCTATTCGTTTGGTGGAATCATTTTATACCTGGCGTCAACAGTATTTTTAATTTATATAAGCTTTATTGAGATGGAGCCTAACGTATGGGTAACCCTGTTCTGGATCATTCTCCTCTTCACTGCAGTAAGTGCTGTCGCTAAAAGCTTTATGCAGGAAAGCAGGGCGAGAACCTTATATTATTACTCTATAGCACATCCGCGATCCGTAATACTTGCTAAACTTCTGTACAACAGTGCCATGATGGTTTTGCTTGCTGTGGCAGGGATGGGCATCTACATCCTTATGAACAAAAGCCCAATATCGCAGGTATGCTATTTTATAGGTGTGTTTATCAGCGGAAGCATAAGCTTTGGGT
>JACCZV010000019.1 GCA_013695775.1 Chitinophagales bacterium
ATGATTGATGCCTCTGAACCACTTTCCGGTATATTATATAAAACAGAAGTTTGTGATCTTGCCGGGTTAGGATAACACTGTAATGAAATGGTGTTATCTGTTGTTTCAAACGTACCGGTGTTAGTTGCACAGGGCTCAAGGCAACCCATGCTGTCTAATTTTACCAGCCACATATCCTGCCCTGTTGGCCCATATGTACTTCCTGTTATAATGAAACCTCCATCTGTGGTTTGCTCAAAATCAGAGAAGTAATTGGCCAAGCTATTATCATGTCTATATTGATGTTCCCACAATTTATTGCCGTTTTTATCGAGTTTGCCAATCCACCCTTCGGGTGCATTCGGATTGCCTCCCTCCTGAAAACCCGTGAAAATAATGCTGCTGTCAGCTAGTTGCTTGATAATATACAGTCCATTATTTAAATGATCATTGAGGATTGCCTTCCAGATCACATTAAAATTTGTATCCAATTTTAAAATGCAAGCCGGCCTGTCAAAATCTCCAGGATTGATGACTGTATCAACACAGGTTGACATCAGGTATTTATTATCTAAGGTAAGATATAAAAAAATAGCACAAGAATAGAAAGGCTCTAAAAATTCTTTTTCTTTTATTATAGTTCCGCTACTATCTGTTACTATAATCCAGGGATTAGCATTTGTACCATTAAAGATTTTAACTCCTCCGATTACATACTCAAAAGGCTTAAATTCAAAAATAGAATATCCCAAGTCAGTTTCAGTCCCTCCATAAGTTTTCTGCCAGATCAAATTACCATTTGTGTCCAGTTTCATTAGCAGAACATCTTTGGATTCAGAATAAGGACCTTTAAATCCAATGCCCAGTATATAATCGTCATGAGTTAACACATCGCCATAAAGTGCCTCATAATCGGTCGAAGCATATTCTTTTACAAAGATTGTATCCCCACTATTGTTAAATTTCACAAGAATATTATCAGAGTCACCGGTTGCATTATCTTCAATCGAGCCAGCAAAAATGTATCCGTTAGAATCAGGTAATGTGAGTAGAGTATTACAAAATCCAACATAAGGAAAACTGAAATTAGTTTTATATATTTTATTATCTACAATATTTCCTTCGAAAGAAAAGAAAGATAAACTATAGGAACCATCGCCTGAGAAAAAATCCGCTCCGTTAGAAAGCGTTATATAACTGGAATCAGGTAAAATCAAAACGCTCCATCCTACTTCCTGATTGTTACCGACATTAAACGTCTTATCGAAATAAACAGCTTGTGCAACACCACTCGATGAGTTGAAAATGAAAGCACAAGCTATTACCCAATGGCATGCTTTCATTGTTTAAATTTTAGTGATGATTAACTTTTGAATGAATAAAGTACGGTTATCTGCCTTAAGCTGACATAAAAAAAAGCCGGGTTCCCAACCTGATGAATTAATTATTAGTTGTGTTACTCCCTCCGCTAATTTGGTTCTATATACCTCTTGGCCGGATAAATTATAAATAATAAAGTCCGCCGGATTCTGAATTTCAGTATTGAATTGCACCGTAAACTCATTTGTTGCAGGATTTGGGAATAAGATGAACTGCGGCATGAGAGGAATACTCTGTTGCGCAATACGGCCATCCTGAGTTTTAAAGGGTACTGGAAACTCTTCAGGATAATACTCACCATAAACCAACTCAAGAATGTTTTTTGCTCCCCGGCTCATATTAGAAGTGTCGAAGGCGATAGTTCTGATCAATTTTTCCTGATCATCATTCATGTCAAACCAGGAATTACCCGTTTGAAACAAATCAATCTGCAGTTGTGTCAACTGGTAAAATGCTGAATCATCTGCATCGTTTAATTGCAATGAACTCAACTGTTGTTCAGCTTCAGCAAAATTAGATGCAGCAATAAAATATCCGATAGATGATTTTACTTCTCCTTCTTTTAGCAGGAAATTTGCGGCGCTATCCATATTACCTAATAAGGAGATATCGAAAAGAAGGTCCTGAATAACCATGCTTTTCTGAAATTGAAGGTCATTAATCTGATCCTGAATTGCTGCTGAATCTGATGAACCGGCAAATGCCTGCAGGCTGTCAATCTTTTCATTCATAGACGCAAGCAATTCAAGGTCTGTTTCATCACCGGTAAGCTTCATTTGCTTCTCTGGTCCAAACATAAAATTGCTTGGGCATGCTTCTGCTTCTGTTGGAACATCCGGGTAACCACAGTTATTCGGATTAACATTAGGAGTAGTGTAATATACAGGCTGAAAATCAGTAATTGGTTTATGATAGTTGTAAATAAACTGAGGAACGTATTGATCGGCATAAATGTCGCAG
>JACCZV010000020.1 GCA_013695775.1 Chitinophagales bacterium
GATCAGGCTCATATAAGCTTCCCGTCATCTTTAAACCGGTCATGTCTGACAGAACAAAAGCAAAGATCCACTGAAAGAGTATCGCGGCAAAAAATGATGGCACCGAGATACCTAGCACACTGGTAAGCATCAGCGAATGATCAAGAGTATGATGATGGTGCACGGCAGAAACGACGCCCATGACGATGCCGGCGACAAGCGCAAAAAACATAGCTGCAACAGCAAGTACAATGGTATTGGGTAAAGCCTGCAAAAGCATTTCTGCTACAGGTCTTGAGGTCTGATAAGAGGTACGGAGATATGGCGATTTAAGTACAACATAATAATTAGATGAAAGTGGTAGGAGCTTGAAATAGCTATATTTCTTTTGATTGGCAGAATCGTCTTTGAGAAAGGATATCGGAGAAATGTCATTAAGATAGAGCGTGAGCTGAACGGATTTCGGACGGTCGAGCCCGAGTTCATGATTTACATTTTGGAGTGTTGTGAGATCGGTGCGCTGCCCCATGGTGAGACGTGCGGGATCGCCAGGCAATGCCATAAAAAGTACAAAGACAACGATAACAACTCCGAGGAGAACGACGATGCTATAACTGATCTTTCGAACAATGAAACTGAACAAGCTATTTTATTTAAACAACTAATGATTGCCTCTTTTCATTTAGTTTTCACTGAATTCACAATATTTAAATGGATATCAAAATTAGTTGCTGCTTTCAAAGTGCTTTATTATTTTTCTTCATTTGTCTAAACAGGATTATTAAGGATTTTTAAACCACCGGATTAGAACGCCTTGAGGCTTTATGGATCTTTTATTGTAAAGCCTTTTATTTTCGGGACTTATCCACCTTCTTCATCATTCCATCCTATATTTTTCATTATGTTTATCTAAATAATCCTAATAATCGTGTTCAGACAATTTTGTCACGTTATTTAAAGTATTTAGATCGCACCTGATCATAGGTGGGTATATCATTGTAATGCCAATGATCTATAACCGTTGAACCGTTAAGTAACACCAACCCTGGGTTGGAACGTATGATGGTTTTTAAAACTGTGCCATCAGCATAGTAGAAGGTAAAGGGAGCATTTAATTCATGACGAATGGGATCGAGCTGCTCATATGACGTTGATGTTAACCCAACAAAGGGAATTTGGTTTTTTTCACTGGAAACAGCCAGCTCATTAATTCTGGTAAATGACGCTTTATTTGCCTTCGGCATATCATATGCGACCAGCCAGAAATGATAACCGGGTTCGTCAAGAACCAGGGCTGTTACATCTTTGTTTTCGTTATCCCATACCTGAAAATCCGTAATCTTCGGTAGCTCACCAGCTACAAGCAATTCACTCTTGCTGCTCACAAATTCATGATCTTGCATCCACAAAGAATCCTGCCATGGCAATGGCTTTAAATTCTTCTCCTTTAACCATTCTGCCTCGCCGTCTTTCATTTCAGTCATCACATAATTTCCCGTCTCCCCTGAACTTTTATTTTTATATGTGAGGATGGTAGCATACGTATCGGGCGATTTGCCAGGTGGAAGTTCCATCTGTTTACGAATATCATTACCTGCTTTATACGCACGAAAGTCAATGATGGGTAGATGGTTGAAGCAATAAATTGTAAGCCATGTAAAAAAGAGAGATGCAACACTAAATGTTGCGAGGCTTCCGAATTTTCTAAAAACAGGCGTAACCCTGTTCCGGAACGCGAAGATGATCAGGATCAAAACAAGAAGTACAACGTCTTTATTAAATGACTGACGTGGGGTAAGGCGCACCGCATCACCAAAACAGCCGCAATCAGTTACCTTGCCGGTGATGGCCGAGTAGCCGGTAAGCCATGTGAAGAAGACGATAAGCAGTAGCAGCAGCCATGCAGTTAACTGCATCTGAATGCCAAATATCAGCATAACGCCCAGCACCATTTCGAGCACGCAGAAAAACATTGAAAGATAAACGGAGAAGTTTTTAAGCCACAGAAAAAAAGATGAGAGAAAAGCTACCTTCGTGGTGTCCGCAGCAAAAACTTCAAAATATTCATCAAGCTTGTATGAAAATCCGAGTGGATCTATTGCCTTTACAAAACCAGAGATAATAAAAAGAATGCCTACCAGAATGCATATGATGCGGACTATCCTGCTCATCTCTGTTCGCTTATTTTTATGAGCGCAAAAATAGCGTAATTTATAATATCATACAGGTTGGCATCTACACCTTCGGAAGCGAAGGTCCTGTGATGATTTTCCTCTATTTTTCTGATGCGAAGTATGCGCATAAGGATCAGATCGGTAAACGAGCTTATCAGCATGTCGCGCCATGCTTCGCCGTAGTCATGATTCTTTGCGAGCATTAATTGCTGCGCGACAGATAATTTACGATCATATAATGCAATGATTTCATCATATGAGATCTCCTCCTCTATTTGCTGCCCCACCTCTAACCGGATAAGGGCTATGGTAGAATAATTAACAATTCCAATAAACTCACTGTCCATCTCTTCTGCTACTTGTTTTACTTCAAGTCCGTCGATGGTACGGATGCGTTGCGCTTTGATAAATATTTGATCCGCAAGAGAAGAAAGCCGCAATATTCTCCAGGAGGTGCCATAATCTTTTGCCTTGATAGAAAAGATCTGTTTACAGAGCATCGCCTGATATCTATACTGTTCGTTGGTTTTTGTTTCCAAGGTTTTAGGAATATTTTTACAACAATGCCTACTGCTTTAGTATTGATTCGCCATAATGTATCACCTACCGGGAATTGAAAATTTGGCTTATGAAATACATTCAATGCGAAATTTATAAATCCAATTGGCTAACTAATAAGTTCTGTATTTAATTATTATAGAAACGATGAATGCGAAAAATACAGACTTTTCTACAAAAACTACCTTGAACTGCAACGGTCTCTTGTTAGATATTTCGAAGCCAGCAGTCATGGGAATTATTAATACAACTCCCGATTCATTTTATCAGTCCGCAAAAAAAATATCTGTTCATGATGTGCTCATTCTTGCAGAAAAAATGATTAAAGAAGGGGCTGCAATTTTAGATGTTGGAGGAATGTCTTCAAGGCCCGGAGCGACGTTTGTTGAAGAAGAGGAAGAGTTAGTGAGGGTGATTCCTGCCATAGAGGCGATACACAGCCACTTTCCAAACCAAATTATTTCTATTGATACCTGCAAGAGCAGAGTGGCACACGAAGCTATTTTTAGTGGTGCCTCCATGGTGAATGACATATCCGCAGGAGCATTTGACAAAAATTTATGGCAAACAGTAGCTGCTTTAAAAGTGCCTTATGTTTTAATGCATATGCAGGGAACCCCTGCAACCATGCAGGCAAACCCTACCTATTATGATGTGGTGAAAGAGGTAGTTGAATTTTTCAAGCAAAATATATTTAGATTGAATAGCTTCGGAATATTTGATATTATATTAGACCCGGGATTTGGATTTGGGAAGACAGTTTCTCATAATTATAAATTGCTCAATCAATTTGAAATCTTTAACCTCTTCGGCTTGCCTCTGATGGCTGGCCTTTCACGAAAATCCCTTATCTGTAAGGTGTTGAAGGTAAATCCTGCTTACGCTTTAAATGGTACTACCGTATTGAATACGCTTTCGTTATTAAAAGGTGCCAAAATATTAAGAGTACATGATGTGATGCAGGCTCAGGAAGCCATTAAATTAATTGAAGCTCTTGATGATGCTGCTATTTAAACTCATCGGTTACGACTTTTCAATTATAGATGTTATTGATGTGGCACTTGTCATTTTATTGCTGTTTGAATTATACCGACTGGTTCGTGGCACACTCGGCATTAATATTTTCTTCGGGATGCTGGTAATATATGTCTCTTACAGGCTTGTAAAATTCATGAACCTTGATCTGCTTACAGAAATACTTGGGCAGTTTGTGAACGCTGGAGTAATCACCTTGCTCATTGTTTTTCAACCGGAGATCAGGAAATTTCTGCTGCAATTGGGAAAGATCGGCAGGGTGGATGGTGAAAATCTCTGGGATGTTATTCGCGGTGCTAAAAAAGAGCGAACCAAGCAACAAGATTTTGATACGAATGAAATTGTAACAGCACTTGATTATTTTTCCAAAAATAACATCGGCTCTCTTTTAGTATTTTTTTCTGCCTTTAAATTAAATGACTTCAGCAATCCCGGTGTGAAAATAAATGCAGTGATTTCAGCAAAGCTGTTAGAAAGCATCTTCGAAAAATCCAGTCCTCTTCATGATGGAGCCGTAATTATTTCGCAGAATAGGCTTGTCTTCGCCGGTTCCGTGCTACCTGTTTCAGAGAGTCCTCTCGTGCCTGAGAGAGTGGGACTTCGCCATCGGGCAGCCATTGGAATAACTGAGGAAACAGAGGCAATAGCTGTTATAGTATCTGAGGAAACCGGGCAGATATCGTATGCCCATCGCGGAAAAATTATTATGAATATCCCAATGGTCGAACTTCAAAAGGTGGTGCATGAAGCATTGTTAGGCTAGACCATCGGAACCTGCTTGTAGCAGCGGTAACAAACATCTAAAAGTTTGGCTCGGTTAGCTCTGCTTTTGCGTAGTATCAGCCTTTTGCTGAATCTCTCTGAGCAATTCATCGGCAGACTTGCCAAGATTTTGTAATTCAAGCTGTACATCTTCAGTCATTTTTGCATTTACTCTGGAATACTTATCCAGGTATAGCTGATATTTCTCTTTTGCCTTATCCAGGTTACTTAACACATTCGCGTATAAAAAACCCTGCAGAAACAGAGAGGTGCTGGCTTGTTTAGAATCAGGGTATTCCCGATAGCATTTGTCAAACATTCCAAGGGCTTTATCATATCTGCCCTGCTTCTGGTAAGTGAGACCCAAATCAAATAAGTATTTTGGAGCTAAAGTATCCTGTGGGAAATCTTCTAAAAACTTGATGACAGATGTTTCAGCCTTTCTTATCGCGGCTGAATCTGGTTGATTAGCAGCAAGTGTTTTGTTTACATCTTCAATAGCTGTGTTAATCTCATTTACCTGTTTTTCTTTGGAAGGCGTACATGAAATCGTTGCGCCAAATAGCAAACCTATTATGAGCTTTCTCATTACATAAAAAAATTTCTCAAACCTACAAGAATTCATGCAATCAAGAAAGGCTAAGTTTGTAGATATTTCCGTCTTCATCTATGATATCAATAAGGCTGATAGCGATCTTAATTTTCCTTTCCCTAGCATTTAAC
>JACCZV010000268.1 GCA_013695775.1 Chitinophagales bacterium
CTATACATGTAAGGTTACATTCAAAACATCATACCTGCTAGTGATAAGATCGAACACGGGAGCAGTAAAGCCAGGACCCCATTGCTGCAAGCTATCCATGCGATAGGCAACATGTTGTGAAGAATCAATTATGGAGGATTTGTCTGGAATAGTCCAATGATCCCCGGGCTTCATGAAATTCAGCGTGTCGTAGAATACAGATTCATCTATGCTTGAATGCCCATCCAGGTTTTTCGCAAAGCATCTGTAGTTGTAGGTAAATCCTTTCTCTGATTCAATCAGATAAGGATAATATTGCTTTATCAGCAGAAGGTTATCACCAGGAATGTTTCCTGCAATCAGAAAATCGGTTGATAAGGAAGACAAGTATTTTCGAAAATCGATGTATGAGGAAAAATTCTTTTCCGGCCAATAGTCAATTTGCAGATCAGAATTAAATTTCTTTAAATAATATCCGATGTATTTTTTGGGTTGATTTAAAAGGATTGTGGAAGCTTTTGCAGGCAGCTTTACTGAGGTATGAATTGAATGCATTACCAATTGCTCAACTGGTTGATGGAAAAAAATTTCATAGTGTCTTCTTTCATATATCAAACTATAAATGCTGATAACCATTATTGCGGTGATAATACTAAAATTGTACAACGGTCTTAAATTCCTGAACAATGAAAACATAAAAAGAAGAAAAAAAGGAAATGTGAAGATGAGCACCGAATATTGAAGCACTGCATTTCTATGCAACGAATAAAAATACCCGATAACCATTGGGGAAAGAAACCAGGTAATAGCTAAGAGCCGAAACTTATTTCCAGAAGCAAGATTCTTATCATAAAAAAATATGCTGGCAAGAAGCAGCAGCGCTACTAAACTTTTTAGTCCCAATGAAAACTGAAAAATATAGTTCAGGTAATTTGAAAAAAACTGAGAAGTTGGTTTTGAAAGCCATCCTCCGACGCCTCCTATTCCCAATTGAAAAAGAGTAATCTGTAAATGAGGCAAGAAAAGCAGAATGATTATAAAGCCACTAACAATATATCCTTTCCAACTTTTCTTATTAAGAAAAAATAAACCACTAATACCCACAATCAGCGCAAACAGTAGCGAGAAATAATGGTTATAACAGCATAGCGTAGAAAAAATAATGAAACCTAATAGCTGAAGGTTTGACTTGTTTTGAAAAAATGATTTGCCTTTATTATTATTTCCGGATGATAGATCAACAGTAGGTTCTTCTCCCTTCATACCTGAATCTCTTCCAAAGAAATAATTTGTCCAGCAGCCTACCATCATCAGACCAAAAAACAAACCGCTTACATAAGGCCTTGCAATCTGGCTGTACATAACCGTATATTGGATCACAGCGATAAATGTTGCACAGATGTAACCCACGGTTCCATTAAACCACCTTCTCCCTATCCTGAAAACCTGCCAAATACTGAGCAGTCCCATTATAAGAAACGGCAATTTAAAAGCAGCCTCACTATCACCGACTACCACCCTCCAATAATTAAGAAACACCTGTATACCTGCCGGATGACCGTCGCCCTGGACTCCTTTTTCAATCAACTCATGAAAGCTAGTGAATCCGGTACGTGCCCAGCCACTTACTTCATCATACATGAAAGGAAGGTGGGGAAACCCGTAAAAGCGTAATATGGCGCCTACTAAGATGATATATATCAACAAGATGCGTTTCATCTCACCAAGTTTTTGATCTATGAATTATACTGATCGTGAAAATATTCAATAAAGAGTCAAAGCAGGTATTTTATGAAACAAGAAAATAATAGCCTAAGAAGCAGTCGTGTTAAATCGAAGCCTCATCTTAAATACTACTCCGTCGTTAAGAACATCTCTCGCCTCTCCTTTGGAGAGGGGGTGGGGTGAGAAGAATAATGAATTAAATTGAAAAAAGCATTTTTCGCCTCCAGTTTACAAATAAATAATTGTAATATATAGTTGGGCTACTGGCTCAACTATACCCTTTTCCATTCCCTCCCATTTATTAGTTTTAATTTTGATGGTAGATTAATTCTTCATAATGTTTTTATCCAAGACCAACGGCCCTTCAATTTATTCACGCTTTAAAACACGTGAGGTAAAAGCCGGCAGCCTTGGAATCGGTGGCACTAACCCCATTCGTATTCAGTCCATGACTACTACCGATACCATGGATACGGTGGGAACTGTAGCGCAATCTGTAAGGATGATAGAGGCTGGCTGTGAGCTTGTTCGCCTAACAGCGCCGAGCATCCGTGAGGCACGACATCTTGTCGAAATAAAAAAGCAATTGGCTAAAAGAGGGTTTCACACTCCTTTGGTTGCAGATATACATTTTACTCCGAATGCAGCTGAGGTCGCAGCCCGTATTGTGGAAAAAGTGCGGATCAATCCGGGCAATTATGCAGATAAGAAGAAGTTTCAGATCGTTGAGTACACAGATGTTCAATATGAGAAGGAGCTGCAACGCATCAGGGAGAAATTTTTGCCGCTTGTAAAAATCTGTAAGGAATATGGTACTGCTATGCGCATTGGTACCAATCATGGCTCACTGAGCGACAGGATCATGA
>JACCZV010000025.1 GCA_013695775.1 Chitinophagales bacterium
CGATTACATCCACATCAGATAATGAAAAGGTGAGTGTAAGCTTACTGCCAACGGGACTCTACAATTTAATTATATCTGATGAAAAAGGAGATATAATCGCTTCTAAGGTTATGGTGTCAATCATCCGTTAAAGGATTCAGAGGATTTTTTTTGTCGGCTCTATTTTCAGGTTGGCTTTTCTTTGAAATGAAAACAAACCTGAGAATCGCCATAACAATGAGACCAACTCCGAGACCTATCAACGTACCGGCGGTAATGTTTTCGCTGTAAAGTCCGATCACAATTCCTACAAAGAGGCAAGCAACCACGGCTATGGCGGGAACTGAACTTCGGAAGTTTTTTTGTCCTTTCATTGAACAATTATGATCTGCTAATTTATTATATAGATTTTTAAACGCGAGCGGATTGTGTAGAGACAAAGTCTATTGCTGAATCACAGTAGTTTTTTATTCGCGCTTGTGGTTACATCACAATCCGTACCTTCGCTTTCCCTAATTATACGATGAAAATGTCTTCTATTCATAAAAAACGTTTCACCCGCATATTGCTGGTTGTATCACTCTTGCTCTGCATATTGTATTTCTCCTTTGCCCGCCTTAGAACTCCTGAAACCGACAACCAGCAATTATTAGGGCTCATCATTCGTGGGTTTAGCGAAGTTCATTACGCACCACAGCCTGTTGATGATTCTTTCTCGGAGAAAATATTTCTTGAATTTCTGATGCGAATTGATTTCAATAAAAAAGCATTTACTAAACAGGATGTAATCAGCCTTGATCAATACAGAAAAACAATTGACGACCAGATCAATGCGGGATCCTTCGAATTTTTTAATGAGGTAATGAAGATTTATAAAGAAAGAATGAACCAGGCTTATCGCTACAGCAAATTACCTCTTGAATCACCTATCAGTTTTGATATTGAAGAAAACCTTGAAACTGACGGAGAGAAGCTTTCCTATGCAGCAGATTCAAACGCTCTTAAAGATGAATGGCGGAAATATATGAAGCTGCAGGTGCTGCAGCAATTAAATGATGAAGAAGAGCGGCAGCAAAAGGCAAAAGCAAAGTCGGATACTGTTAAAATAAAATCTTTTGAGCAGCTCGAATCTGAGTCAAGAGCAAAGGTTAACAAAAGCAATGAGGAATTTTTCAGCAGAGTGAGCGAGCTGGAGGAAAACGACTGGATGGCAATTTATCTGAACTGCATCTCAAATATTGAGGATCCTCACTCAGAATATTTTCCCCCTGTTCAAAAGCAAAATTTTGACATACAGCTCTCAGGACAGTTAGAGGGCATTGGCGCCCAGCTTCAGCAGCGTGACGGGGATATAAAAATTATGAACATCGTACCAGGCAGCGCCTCGTGGAGAGAGGGTCAGCTAAAGGCAAACGATGTGATCTTAAAAGTTGCTCAGGGCAATCAGGAACCCGTGAATGTGGAAGGCATGCGGCTCGATAAAGCTATTCAGCTCATACGGGGTAAAAAAGGTACAGAGGTAAGGCTAACGGTGAAGAAGCCTGATGGCTCAATACTTACTGTCCCGATCATACGCGACATAGTTGTACTCGAAGCGACTTATGCTCAATCTGCAATTATAAATTCTGGTGAAAGCAAAATCGGATACATCCGCTTGCCTGAGTTTTATTTACCTATGGGGCAAGAGGGTGGCAGAAGCAGCGCAGCAGACGTAGAGAAAGAATTGAAAAAGCTAAAAGCCGAGGGTGTCGCCGGGATTATTCTTGATCTCCGTGATAACGGAGGCGGATCGTTGCAGGAGGCCGTTAAGATAGGGGGCTTATTCATTAGTCAGGGTCCTGTGGTGCAGGTGCGTCCGCGAAGCGGGAAACCCAATGTGATGTATGATAGCGATCCATCTGTAGTATATGATGGACCTCTTACCATCATGGTAAATGGAAGCAGTGCTTCTGCTTCAGAAATTGTAGCAGCAGCTATGCAAGACTATCATAGGGGGGTGATCATAGGCAGTAACACCTTCGGAAAAGGTACCGTTCAGAATATTTTCAACCTCGACAATTTTGCTTCCCGATCAGCTAACGGCGCACCGGCATTGGGTTCATTGAAGATCACCATCCAGAAATTTTATCGCATAAATGGCAATGCAACGCAACTGAAGGGGGTGATACCTGATGTAATACTGCCCGACCCGTATGCTGAAATCCCGAGCGGAGAAAAAGAGGATAAGTATGCCATTGGATGGGATGAAATTACTAAGGCCGGTTATGAATCTTTACGGACAAATTTTGATATAGCATCATTGAAGGTCCACAGTGAGAAACGCACTTCATCCAGCACCCCCTTTCAATTAATAGATGAACAGGCTAACGATTATAAGCTTCGCAGCAAGCAATCAAGCTACTCCCTCAACTATAAAAAATTTAGTGAGCATCAAAAGGAGCTTGATGCGAAACAAAAAAAATATGATGCCATCACTGCGGATACTGCCCTCGTTGCTATTTCAAATTTAATGGTAGATATGGCAAAGGTAAATTCTGATTCAACAAGGGTAGAGAGGAATAATCAATTTCTGAAAAATCTAAGAAAGGATGTTTATTTGGATGAAGCTGCAAAAATAGTGTTGGAGATGCAGTAACCTGCAGTATTAAATACGTTAATATAATTCCAGCAAAACCTGGTTCTTCTCCACTGCCTCTTTAACCTTAACTTTTATTGATTTTATCTTTCCATCACCAGGGGCCTTAATGATGTTCTCCATTTTCATGGCCTCAAGAATTAAAACAGAATCACCTTTTTTTATCTCCTCACCTTCGGTTACGATCAGCTTTAACACCAATCCCGGCATAGGTGCCTTGATATTGTTTACCTTTTTAATAGTGGCACCCTCCATCCCCATCATTTTCAGCAACTCATCATACCTGTCCTTTAACTCCACATTATAGTTGGTGCCATTCACTTTTATAATTAACGTTTTACTTATTCTGTCGGCTGCGACAATCTCACATAAATAGGAACTATGGTCTTTTATTATATGCCACCGATTGTTTCCAACCACCACCTTATCCCACGTACCGCCGATGCCATTGATTTTAAATTCATTTTCTGAAAAGTCAATTTCACGTTCCGGGTCCTTGCTGACTTTTACTTTATACATCGACTTAATGATAGATTGTAGTGTAAAGCAAACGATTAATCAATAAATGCGTCTGCCTTCCATGATTGAAAACGGATTTAATGAATAATGGCCAAGCAACTGAAAGGACCGGTTGAAAGATCTTTAAAGTCTATTTTTGTTTCTTTTCGCTTTCCAGTATATATTCCTTCCTGGAAATCAATCCTTATCATTAATCATATTTCTTTTCCCAATGAAAATAACTTATTTATTCATCCTTACCGGGCTGCTATTTATATTATCACAATGTTCTGTTGCTCATAAATCTTCTTCGGTTGATAAC
>JACCZV010000028.1 GCA_013695775.1 Chitinophagales bacterium
CTCCTGGACTTGGGGAAGATTACAAAGAGCCCCAGAGGGGTGAAAGTATGGTAGCAGAAGAACAAATTCACACAGCCCCAGAGGGGCGAAAGATTTTCCCAATGCTTACCGAAATTTTACATATGGGATATTTATATTGAATGAAAGCTAAATTATATCTGCCATAAAATATTCCTCCTGATGAGGTTAAATTTTTCGATTGTCTCCCTTCCACAGTTTCAAATGTGAAACATATTGCAACTTCAGATGTTTACGCAAAAAAAATTCATAGCAAGGTTATTTTAGTATCTCTTTCAGGAGGTTAAAAATTTCCTTTGCTTGCAACGTAGAAAATTCCGTATCATGAAACCTCGTAACGGGCTTAATACCCCATATAACATTCGTTAAAAAAACCTCATCGGCTTTTGCCAGGTCATGCGGTGTAATAGATTTTTCCTCTACAAAAAACCTGTGATGTTTTAAAATGGCAATAAGGTTTTTCGACATCACTCCTGCTACCCCACCATCGGCCATGGGGACAGAAAATATTCGCTTTCGCTCTAGCCAAAAAATATTTGAAGAGATGGCGTCGGCTATCTTGCCAAATGAATTTAAGAGAATACAGTCATCAAAATTATGATCGTCTTTAAAAATTGCCGCCATAACATATGGAAGCGCATTCGCAGATTTGAAAAAAGAAATAGATGAATAGTTTTTTGGGATCTGACTGTAGACCCCCAGTTCACACCTTCGATCTTCCCACTCGAAACCCTTATTCAGAGGAATTATTTGTAAATAAAATTCAGCGCTGTGGCTCTCTGGTGTATAAATTCCTTTTCCGCTTCTAAAAACCCCTATCCGTAACCGCGCGTTAGAAGCCATTCCATCACGATAGGCCAGATCTAAAAATTGTTTATGAAAAAAGGGGAGTGTAAAATGGACGGGCACATTTATTTTTAACGCCCTCATTCCCTCAATTAATCGGTCAAAATGATCCTGAAAAAATAATATTTCACCATTGTGATTTCGGAGAGTTTCAAATAAGCCATCCCCATATTGAATGGCCCTGTTTATAGTGAAAATGGGTGAGTCGTCTGGTAGTATTTCACCATTATAATTAATTAGGCCCACGGGAAATAGTTATTTCTTATCCATGAAATTAGGGTAAGAAAAGTATACATTAGATTTAAGAAGAGAAACTCATGGAATCATCAGCTCATCCCGGTCATTATCGCTCATCCATGAAAGAAAATATTTCTTATCCTCTATAGCCCATGCCTCTTCGGTTAACATCAGTGGATGGAAGGTGTCGATCATCACCGCAAGCTCTTTCGTTTCTTTTGCGCCAATGCTTTTTTCGACCGAACCAGGATGGGGGCCATGCGGAATGCCACCGGGATGGAGAGTTATCATTCCTTTTGTTACATGCTTCCTGCTCATGAAGTCCCCATCTACATAATAAAGAATTTCATCTGAGTCAACATTGCTATGGTTGTAAGGGGCAGGAATGGCCAGCGGATGATAATCAAACATGCGCGGACAAAAAGAGCAGACGACAAAATTGCGGCCTTCAAAAGTTTGATGAACTGGCGGGGGCTGATGAATACGACCTGTTATGGGCTCGAAATTGTGAATAGAAAACGCCCACGGATAATGAAAGCCGTCCCAGCCGATTACATCGAAAGGATGATACATGTAATGATATGGGTACATCAATCCTTTTTTTCGAATGTAAATGAAAAAATCGCCTTTCTGATCGTAGGTTTCGAGGTTTTGCGGTACTTTGATATCCCGTTCATAATAAGGAGCATGTTCTAATAGCTGACCAACTTCGTTAACATACCTTTTGGGAGGACCTATCGGGCTGAATGATTCTAGGATTAACAACCGGTTGTTTTCATCATGGAAGAAGATCTGGTAAATGGTGCCGCGCGGAATGATCAGATAATCTCCATATTCGAAATCAATATTTCCATACAATGTTTTAAGGGTGCCTGAACCTACATGCACAAAAATCATCTCATCGGCGTCAGCATTTTTTATAAAATATTTAGTCGTAGATTTCTTAGGTGCTGCTAAAGCTATTTGAACATCACTGTTGGCCAGCACATACTTCCTGCTTTTCAAAAAATCATCTTCGGGTTTAATATCGAATCCCTGGAAACTACGGTGAAGCATCTGTTTCGGTGTGGCAACCTTTGGCTGCACGGTAAAAGGCTCATCTACCGATTTTATAGCTGTGGGTGGGTGATTGTGATATAATAATGAGTAGATGCTGGAAAATCCCTCTGTAGAAAATAATTGCTCCGAATATAGGCCACCATCTGGCTTTCGAAACTGCGTGTGTCTCTTCGGTGGAACTATTCCCAGCTTATGGTAATAAGGCATGACGATGATTTTGCGAGTTCAAAGGTAGAAATTGCAGGGCAAAAGTCATGAGGATAACCCTGATTTGGGATTATAAGCCCCCAATAATATTTGTTTACAAAGACGTCCTTATCCCTACATATCAAATTTCTTACTTCTCATCTGCTTCTTTTCCGAAATTTTTTTCTTTCCCTCTAAGCGCCTTGCTGCCACCGCAGCAGAGGGCTTACTTTTGATCCGCTTCTTTTTTTTTAATAAGGCTTGCCTAATGAGTTCATCAAATTTTTCTATCGCGATTTCTTTGTTGCGATATTGTGACCGCGTTTCCTGGGATTCAAGTAATAAGACACCCTCGGAATTCATGCGATTCGATAACTTTTTAATGATTATCTCTTTTTGCTCCTCATTAAGCTGCAATGATCTTTTTACATCAAAATACAATTCAATCTTTGATGATACTTTGTTTACGTGCTGCCCACCCTTGCCTCCGCTTCGCACAGCTTTAAATTTTAATTCATCATGTAACAGTTCCGGGTTATACATAGAAATTGGAAATCAAAAATAAGTGACTGTCCCAAAATACACTTGTAAGCTTAGGTCTTAAGGCAGCCTTTCTGAAAAGTTAAATTATTGTTTCACGATTCGCCTGGTGAAGATGTTACGATCATCTATTTCCAATTTTATGAAATAGATACCAGCCTCCACATCTTCCAGATCAACCTGGCGAGAATACAAACCAGCCGGGACATTCGAAAATTCTATTACCCTCATCTGCTTTCCTGATGTGGAATATAAGGACAAGTCTGCTG
>JACCZV010000052.1 GCA_013695775.1 Chitinophagales bacterium
AACCATGATTGCCTGTAACATCACCATAGGCTGAACCGGCAAATCCAGCAACAAGGTAGCCGCCCTCTTTGAGTTGTATAATTGAATGTGCTTCATCATATTCCGTTCCACCAAGAAATGTTTGCCAAAGTAAATTTCCATCCGCATCAGTTTTTATAATCCAATAATCACGGAAACCATGATTTCCTGAAACATCCCCGTCGCTGGATTCTGAATATCCTGCAACAATAAAGCCTCCGTCAATTGTTTGCTGAACGGAATAAGCCATATCATTTAGACTTCCACCAAAAGATTTCTCCCATTCTAAACTTCCCGACGTATCTAACTTTACCAGCCAGTAATCCCAGAGCCCGTGATTTCCGGTAACATCACCATCATTGGAAGAAGACCAGCCTGTAACAATAAATCCGCCATCGAAAGTTTGCTGAATGCAATTTGCTCCGTCATCTCCACTTCCTCCAAGAGATTTTTCCCATAATATATCTCCGGTGGAATCTAATTTTACGATCCAGTAATCATCTGCACCGTTATTGCCGGTAACATCACCATTGTTGGAGTAAGAAAATCCGGCAACTATAAAACCGCCATCAGCAGTTTGGTTAATTGAATTTGCCTCATCAATACTATTTCCTCCCAAAGATTTTTGCCATAATATATTTGAAGCTGGGTCTAACTTCACGATCCAGTAATCATCAGAGCCATGATTTCCTGTGACGTCACCATCGTTTGAATCAGAATATCCGGCAACGATAAAATTGCCCTCAGCAGTTTGTTCAATTGAAAATGCTGCCTCATTATTACTTCCACCCAAACATTTTTGCCATTCAATCGCAGGCACCTGGGCCTGAAGCGAATTGAATAAGAAAAATATAGCTGGAGAAAAAGCGATTTGTATAATTTTTTTCATAAATGATTTTGTTATTAAAGGTTCCGATTCAACAAATTTTACAATGCTTCATCAATTCTTATCCCTCAAATCAGCTCATCTAAATTTCATGGTATGATTTACTGCCTGCTGATTGATTATTAAATTCTACATATAGAAGCTGCTAAGACTTTGCCTCCATCTTTGTATCAATTAGAGTAAGTTTGTTTAAGGTGTAACCTTTTTCTAAAGAATCTTTTTAGGAGGAAGAGCAAATGCCACGGCACTGTGTTCAAAATGACCGTTGTGAGAACCATCACAAAAGGGCTTGTTTTTCGAAAGTCCGCAACGACAAAGAGAAACTATTGATCTTCCACCAAGATCATACACATTCCCCTCCCGGTCAACGATCTCAAAATCACCATCTATTTTGGTTGAACCATTGCTATTGATTGTAATCTTTGTTGCTGCCATTGTAGTTTTAAATTCTTTTCAAAAGTAGGATAAATAATTCCCTGGCTTTGGCGTAAGATTTACCTTGGTAATATATTCTTCTAGAAACCATAGCTTTGATTTAATGACCTTTGGTGAATTATATCTGAAAAAGGAACCACGAGGCATGCTAAGCAGAATCTAATATGCTTGACCTTTGATTATCAGTGAATGATTTTCTTTACACCTTAAAACCATACAAACACCACACGACAATGATAGATGTTTTTCTAAAAGAAATCGGGCAGGAAGCCCACTCAACCAGAAAAATGCTGGCTCTGGTGCCGAACGATAAATTTAGTTGGAAGCCTCATGAGAAAAGCATGAGCATAATACAACTTTCTACACATATCGCGGAGTTGCCCTCATGGGTTACTATGGCACTTTTCACCGATGAACTTGATTTTTCAAAAACTCCCTATACGCCTGAAAAAATAGACAACACTTCGGAGTTGTTGGGCTATTTTGAAAAAAACTTAGCAAGCGCAAAAGATAATCTGTCAAAAGCCAATGAGGAACAATTGATGCCTAAGTGGACTATGCGCGATGGAGAGCAGATATTTGCGGTTTTAACTAAAGGAGAATTGATTCGCCATTCCATTAGTCAAACCATTCATCATCGTGCACAGTTAGGAGTTTATCTGCGCCTGCTGAATATACCGATACCAGGCACTTATGGCCCCAGCGCAGACGAAATGGGTTTCTAATATAACTGCATCCTGATAAGTGCCTTTGAGAATTCAGTTTTGAATAAGAGGTTTTAACGTCCCTCATTCAATGATTACCTCCTGAACCTTCTTTGTTCCCCCATCGTCATATATTAAAAAATATAATCCTGGGGGAAGAAACCTCAGATCGAGTTTTTCGTTGGCAGTGATTAGTGCTTTAGGAGCTACTGCTATTCCGAGAGAATTTACAATCTCAACCATTACTTTCTCTGTTCCATCCATCACCGTCACGAATAGACCATCGGAGGGATTAGGATAAATGCTGATCCCGGATCTGCTATCAGAGATAGTTTCTGATGTTTTGAATTGAGGATTGGCTATAAAGCAATCCATGGTAGGTTCAACCATTGTATCATTAAATTCCCGCTGAAGCAAGTTCATTCGGATTCGGTATTTCTGTACCAGAATATCATAGTTGGAATTATTGATAAGGTTGGTGGTCTCCTCGGGATCACTAAACAAATCAAAAAATTCCTCTACGGTATCGCTCTCGCAACCGTAGAAAATATATTTATAATATAAAGACCGTACGGCCCTTATGGATGGGATATTGGAATAGGGATTAATTGGAGGACCAAAATATTCGTAGAGGAAATCCTTTCGCGTTGTAGTATAATCGGCCAGGGCTTTCAGTGAATTTCCATCAAAATTAAAAGTATCTTCAATACCGGCCGCTGCAACGATGGTAGGTGCAAGGTCGGTATTTAAAGTTATCTGATCATTAATCAGGGTTGCATCTTCAAACCATAAGGGATAACGGATAAACAAAGGAGTACGTATTGAGGTCTCATATGCCAATCTCTTGGCGTATAATCCATATTCTCCGATCATATGCCCATTATCACTCGTGAAAATGATCATTGTATTATCTATGATATTGAGGCTCTCCAACCTTTCCAGAATAATTCCGATGGCCTCGTCAACACCGGCGAGTGTTTCATAATAATCTTCGTAAGTCTGTGAAATTTCATTGGGCGTTATATAAAAATCCGGATCCATGTCATCTAAAAAAGAAGGATAATTTACAGAATAGGGCTGGGTATTATCCGGTACCGGCATTGGTTCATTGTCATAGAGTCCCTTAAACGCGGGTTGAGCTATGGCAGAATCATGAGGTGCATAATAGCCAAGCCATAAATAAAAGGGCTCCTGGCTATTCTCAATAAACGCCAAAGCAGAATCTGTGAGCACGTTGGTATTGTGACCAGGGATGGTTTTATTGGTTCCATTATAATTGTATTTCGCGTTTATATAACCCGGTATGGCCGATAGCCAGTAATCATATCCTGACTGAGGATCCTTGCTGATAAATTTCCCGATCATTCCTGTATTATAGCCGGCGCCATCCAGTATAGTACCCACGTTAGGCAAATAAGGATGGATGGTATGAACATTGTCTATAGCACCATTCTTATGTGGGTATAATCCGGTGACAATTGTTCCACGGGAAGGTGTACAATAAGAATAAACTGTAAAGTTGTTTTTGAAATTGATGCCTTCATTTGCAATGCGGTCTATGTTTGGTGATGTAAACCAGGAGGGAGCCCCGTTACAGCCATAAGTGTCGAAACGTGCATCATCAAGCACGATGAGTAATATGTTTGGTTGGACAATTGAACTATTAAATGAATCAATATCTGTGAAGTCTTTTAAAGCCAACGGACATGCAGAGATTTGAAAATAGTATGTTTGTCCACTATTAAGACCGTTTAAAGAAATGGTCTTCGATAAAGAGAATGCTTTAAGATTAAGATTAGACTTACTTAGACCATAACGACAATATGCAGTGTCAAAATTGCAATTGGTTTGAAATTTAATCTTCGCCTGTTGGTTAGATGGGAAAGAAACAGAAATGTTAGATGGCTCTTCGCACAAAGGAAGGGTAACATTCTTTTTTATCATAGGGCTTTTTGATCCATCGATACAAAACGACCTAACACTTAATTCGTATGTTTTTCCTTTCTCCAGATCATTAAATGTATAATCAGTTTCCGTACCCACACTTAACTTAGGAGACCATGAAGCTTCACCTGATTTCCGGTAGCAGACTTTGTAGTTTTTGGCGCCAGTTGAAGGTGACCAATGAAGTGTTACACCGCATGGCGTGATATCGGAAACCATTAAGTTTGAGGGGGGATCAATGACGCAGCTCTGGGCGGAGACATTGCTGAAATACAAGCAGAGGAATGCCCAAAAACAACCGGAATACAAAACTTGATGCATAATATAAATATATTTGTATGCAAAGTACAGAATATTATAGATTAGATCCAAATATCAACTGCAGAAGTTGAAAAACGACGAGAGAGTGCACTAAGGTTTAAACAATAAATTGCCTTCGGGTTATCGTGGTATAAGTTCAATAATCATTCAACAGCTTAAAAAAGTAAGATTCAATGAAACTTATAGCTGAAATATTAATCGGGTTTGTAGCAATTGAACACCTGTATATCTTGTGGATGGAGATGTTTGCATGGACTTCAATGGGCGCCAGAACCTTTAAAAATTTTCCAGCAGAATTATTTGAAAAGACCAGAGAGATGGCGGCAAATCAAGGTTTGTATAATGGCTTCTTATCCGCGGGGCTCATCTGGTCATTACTTATTTC